>JBJOIF010000066.1:0-7031 GCA_046047335.1 Planctomycetota bacterium
CGGAAGGGCCGCAAATCCAATTCCGAACCGTTGAGCCCACTCAGCGCGAGCCGAAGCATTTATTATTGACCATAAAAACAGCACGGCCGCGGTCCTGCGTTCCCACGTCAGGACTGCGGCCGGCTGGCGCTCAAGGCATTCGCCTGCGCCAACATGCTGCGAGGGCGACGGTTGCTTTGCCCGATCCCCACTGGTTCCGCTGGGGTCCAGGCACGCCGCCGATTGTCGCGGAACGTCGTGTTCAGGCCGTGCGAGCAACCCGAACTCATCCGCACCATCTTTGGCGGAATTCGAGACTCGATCGGATCACCCAACTGACAATTTCTTCCGCCCCTACACTCGTTCGGCGATGCACCCCTCCCTTTGGGCACCGTGGCGCATGGCGTACATCCGCGGGCTGGACGCCGCGTCCGCCGAGGCATCGGCAGGGAAACCAAGCGGATCCACCAATTTCCTCGCGGAGTACTGGGCGCACCCCGAGCGCGATCACGCCCAGCTCGTGGTCCATCGCGACGACCGGGGCATGGTGCTCCTCAACCGCTACCCGTACACGAACGGCCACCTCCTCGTGGCGCTCGGCGACGCACGACCGAGCATCGCGGACTACGGACCCGACGACCGAGCGCACTTCTGGCGCCTGACGGAACTGGCCATGGACCTCTGCCAGTCCGCGTTCCAGCCGCAAGGCCTCAACGTCGGGCTCAACCTCGGGCGGGCAGCGGGCGCTGGACTACCGGAACACGCCCACGGCCACGTCGTCCCGCGCTGGGCCGGCGACACCAATTTCATGAGCGTGATCGGCGAGGTCCGCATGATCCCGGACGCCCTGGAGCGGACGTGGGACGCCTATCGCGCCGAACTGGCCGGATCGCGGTCGCGAACCGGGTTCCCTGCAACCTAGACTGCCCATGGATTCGACGGGGCCTGGCCCCCTCGGGAGCTGGTTCGGCGCCTATGTGCTCGAACCGATGCGAACCCCAAGGGATCGCCACCCAATCGCTGCGACGATGGCCATGCCTCCTCTGAGTGGACGGCCGGGATCGACGGCAGGCGAACCCACCTACGCTTGGGGTTCGGGCTTCGCGCCGAACGGCCCCGGGTGGGGCCGGGCTCCGTCGATCCCTCCCGTCCGCTCCCTGTTCCCCCGTTCCCGCCACGATCGCAGGCCGCGATGAGGCACGCCGCAGACCCCCGCACGCTGCTTGACCTGCTGGCGGGCTGGCTGTGGAGTTTCCACCCGCGCAGCCTGCACCCCATGCAGCGCGCCAACTACATGCGCGAGCTGGTGTCGTGGGCGTTCCTGCCGATCATGCTCGGGGCGATCGAGGGGGGCACCATGTCGGTGCTGGTCAAGAAGGCGTGGGCCGACGTGCCCGGCGTGTCTCCCGGCACGCTGGACTTCGCGGTGGCGTTCGTCAGCGCCGCGCCCAACTTCGCCAACCTCACCAGCTTCATCTGGGCACGCGTCAGTGCCGGGCGCGACAAGGTGGCGTTCATCTCGAGGATTCAGCTGGCCACGTGCGCGTGCGTGGCGCTGGTGGCGGCGATGCCGGTGAACGATTGGGGCCTGGTGGGCACCTGCGCGCTGGTGCTCGCGGCTCGGGCGACGTGGACGGGCGTCATCACCGTGCGCGCCGCCATCTGGCGGCAGAACTACCCGAAGGCCAACCGCGCGAGCATCGCGGGCAAGATGGCCACGGTGCAGTCGCTGATGCTCGCGCTCGCCGGCTGGGTGGTCGGCGCGAGCATGGACCTCAGCCCCGTCAGCTTCCACGTGGTGTTCCCCGTGCTCGCGGCGGTGGGTGTCTACGGCAACAGCATCTTCCGCGGCGTGCGGCTTCGGGGCGGTCGACGGTTGGCCGAACGCGAGCGCGCAGACACCGGCACCATGCGGGTCACGGCCAATCCGGCCAGAACCGCAGCGATGACCGGCGAGGCGCTGCGCACCAACTGGCGGGTGCTCGTGGAGGACGGCGCGTACCGCACCTTCATGACATGGATGTTCGTGTTCGGGATGGGCAACCTGATGATCGGTGCCCCGCAAGCGATCTTCCTGGAAGACCGACTGGGAGCGAGCTACCTGCAGGCGATCCTGGCGACCACCGTGATCCCGCTCCTGGCGATCCCGTTGGCGATCCCGGTTTGGGCGAGGCTGCTCGACCGGGTGCACATCGTGCGATTCCGCGCGATCCACGGGTGGTCGTTCGTCGCGGCTGCGGGAATGATGTGGTTGGCGGCGTCGACCGAGCAGCTCTGGCTGTTCTATGTCGCGGGCGCGTGCATGGGCGTCGGGTTCGCCGGTGGAAGCATCGCGTGGAACATCGGCCACCAGGACTTCTCGACGCCGGAGCAGGACGCCCTCTACATGAGCGTCCACGTGACGCTCAACGGCATCCGCGGGGTGATCGCGCCGTTCTTGGCGGTGGGCTTGTACAAGTGGCTCGACGCACGCGGGGCGTCAAGCCTGACGTTCGCCGCGTGCTTCGCGGTGAACGTGGTGGGCGTGGTGGGCTTCGCGTGGCAATGGCGCCGCATGCGCGGTAAAAGATGTCCCGGACAACCCCGGACGATTTTATCGCGGACGTTGCGGAGCGCACCACGCGCCTGAACGCGTCAGAGCATGGCGGCCGGGGCCCCAGCAGCGCGCAGCCACGCGTCCCCGGCGACATCGCGACACCGCTGGTGCAGGGTTGCCCGGGATCGGGTCTCCGGGGAACGGGTTGCCCGGGATAGGGTTTCCCCCTCGCTTCCTGTACCCTCCGACGTTCTGCCCCCGGCGCGTTGCCGGGGCCATCGCACCGCCGCATGACGACGCGCGTCGTCACGGCCAGCCACGCACTCCAGAAAGACAACATGGTCGACTACAACCTGATCGAGGACATTGGCCTCGACGCCACTGAACTCGAGTCACTCCTCTCCGGGATCGCCGCGGACACCGCCATCGCGGGCGCGGAACCCAAGGCCTCCGAGACCGGCACGATCCTGAAGGGACGCGTCGTCGGCATGTCCGGTGACTTCGTCATCGTGGACGTCGGCCTCAAGAGCGAGGGCCAGGTCGACAAGGCCGAGTTTGAGGACACCGGCGTCGCCATCGGCGACGAGGTGGAAGTCCTCCTCGAGCAACTCGAGGACTCCGAGGGCGCCGTGGTGCTCTCCAAGCGCAAGGCCGACCGCATCCGTGGCTGGGAACAGATCCTGGTCACCCGCAAGGAAGGCGACGTGGTGGAGGGCAAGGTCCTCCGCAAGATCAAGGGCGGCCTGCTCGTGGACATCGGCGTGCCGGTGTTCCTGCCCGCCTCGCAGGTCGATGTGCGCCGCCCCGGCGACATCGGCGACTACGTCGGCCGCAACGTGCGCGCCTCGATCCTCAAGATCGACGAGGAGCGCAAGAACATCGTGATCAGCCGCCGCAAGCTGATCGAGGAAGAGCGCGAAGCCGCCAAGAGCAAGCTCATGGCTGCCGTCAAGGAAGGCGACATCGTCCGCGGCACCGTGACGAACATCGCCGACTTCGGCGCCTTCATCGACTTGGGAGGCCTCGACGGCCTGCTCCACATCACCGACATGAGCTGGGGACGGGTCAACCACCCGACCGAGATCGTGAAGATCGGCGACGAGGTCGAGGTCAAGATCCTCAACATCGACCGCGAGCGCGAGAAGATCGCCCTTGGCCTGAAGCAGAAGGAGACCTCGCCCTGGGAGGAGATCGAGAAGAAGTACCCGGTCAACTCCCGCGTCCGCGGCAAGGTGGTCAGCCTCATGTCCTACGGCGCGTTCGTTGCGCTCGAGGAGGGCATCGAGGGCCTGGTGCACGTCAGCGAGATGAGCTGGACGCGCCGCGTGAACCACCCCAGCGAACTGGTCGAGGTCGGCCAGGAAGTCGACGTGGTGGTCCTCGAGATCAACAAGGAGAAGCTGGAGATCTCGCTCGGCATGAAGCAGACCGAGGTCAACCCCTGGGAACTGGTCGCCGAGAAGTACCCGCGCGGCTCGGTCATCGAGGGCAAGGTCCGCAACCTGTCGAACTACGGCGCGTTCGTCGAGATCGAGCCCGGCATCGACGGCCTGCTCCACGTCAGCGACATCAGCTGGACCAAGAAGGTCGCGCACCCCAACGAGCTCTACAAGAAGGGCGACTCGGTGCAGTGCGTCATCCTCGAGGTCGACCAGGAGAAGCAGCGCATCGGCCTCGGCGTCAAGCAGTTGACCGAGGATCCGTGGCTGGAGGCCATCCCGAGCGCCTACCGCCCGGGCATGATCGTCAAGGGCAAGGTCACGAAGATCGCCAACTTCGGCGTCTTCGTGGAGCTCGAGGACGGCCTCGAGGGCCTGCTCCACATCAGCGAGCTCAGCGACCAGAAGGTCGAGAACCCGCAGGACGTGGTCAAGCCCGGCCAGGAGGTGGAGGTCAAGATCCTGCGCGTCGACATCGACGACCGCAAGATCGGCCTCAGCCTCAAGCGCGCGCAGTGGGGCTCCACCCAGACCGACGAGGACGGCAGCGTCCGTCGCAAGCGCGACGACGGCGGCATCCGTCCGACCCGCGGCGGCATGGACGACCACGGCTCGCTCGGCACCAGCAAGATCAAGTTCTGATCTTCGCCCAGCACCCATGATGAACCTTCGCCGCAGGCGCCCCCACCCGGGGCGCCTGCGGTCGTTTGCGGGAGTCCGCGCTCGGGCACGCCCGACGGGGCCGGGCCAGCCGGCGGCGGCTCGGTTGCCGACGCGGATTCCCGACGCCCAAAAACAACCGGAGCGCGACGCTTCGGTCGCACTCCGGGGTGGATGGCCGAATTGAACTTCGACCGAAGCGGCGTTCGGCTCAGCAGAGCGCCAAGAACGCCAGGGAGGCAAGGATCATGATCCGGCGGGCGCTTTCCTCGACGGAAACGACGTGGGATGCTGCAATGGCAACGGCTCGCATGGGGTGATCCTTGTCTTTGGGATATGTGCTGTCCGTGCAGCGCGGGGAGTGGCCCATGCGGGCCACCCACACCGCGCTACGATCGAAAGCATTCCCCGGTTCAACGGAACTGTCCACCTCGCGATGCCGAACCCCGACCAGATTGCCACGAAAGGCGGTGTTATGCGGTCCTTCACTCGGATCGGGCCATGGTGCGCCGTTCTGATCCTCGCCGCCATGCTGGCGACGGCCCGATCGCCCGCGAGCGGAGCCGCTCCCGCGCCGCCCACCGAGCCCAACGCCACGCCCGACGCCGGCCGCGCCGCCGAAACGTTCATGGCCGCGCGCCGCTGGCTCGACGCCGGTGCACCCGACGCCCGCATCGCCACGCCCGGCGATGTCCATGCGGCGGCGGTGGTGCTCCGTCGCAACGGGCGGACGGTCGGCCGCGGCCTGGACGCCGGGATCCCGGAACGCGACGGCTGCGTCGATCGCGCCATGCGCGCCGCACTCGAGGACGCCCGCGCGCGCATCGGCTCGGGCGCCGGCGAGGCGGACCCCGCCCTGCTGACCCTCGAACTGGAGCTGGCCGGACCGCGGGAGCCCCTCGTCGGCCGCACCTTCCAAGATGCCTTGCGCGGCATCGAGCCCGGTTCGTGTGGCCTGATGCTTGCCGATCGCGACCGCACCGCCTACCTGCCCGCGTCGCACCTGCTGGCGAGGCGCATGGCATCGCCGCTCTCTCGCGCGGTGGTCTCCTTGGTCAGCGAACTCGGCCTGCCCGCGCGTGACCTGCCCGGCCTGCAGGAACTCGGCGGCGCCACGGCCATCTATGCATCGTGGTCGGTCCGGTTGGCGCAGCGCTCGCCCGAAGCGGCGCCCGAGGTCATGGCGCGCCTGGTGCCGCCCGCACCGCTCGCACCAGTCGACCGCGCCGGCGCACAAGCGCTCGCCGACGGGATCGTGGCGCTGCTTGAGCGCTGGGCCGAGCCGCCTGCACTGCCCGAAGGTGTGCCCGATGCGGCCCGCGAGGCCTTCGCCCGTGGCGGCCTGCGCGGCACGTATCGACTGACCGCCGACCTCCACGAGCCCCTCATCGCCCCACCATCGGAGCAAGCGCTCGCGGCATTTGCGCTGGCCACCGCCGCCCGCACGGAGGGCTGGGCGCCCGCGCTGCGCGACCGTTGCCGTGCGCTTGCGGAGCGCATCCTGACGGCGCTCGACGCCGTCGATTCCACCGAAGTCGATCCCGTCTCCGACATCGCTGCCACGGCCTACGCCTCGCTGGCAATCGATGCACTCGGCTCCCCGAGCAACGTGCCGACGTCGCTGCGGGATCGCGTCTCGGCGGCGCTCGAGGCGCAGTGCCAGCCCGCGGCGTTCGCCTCGCTGCGCGTCACCGATCGCGCGCCGGTCCTCGCTGCAGCGGCCGCACGGCTCGCGTCGGGCGCCGCCGTGCTCCCGCGCGAGACGCTCGTCCCCCGGTTGCGCGCCGAATGGGACGCACTGCACGCCGCCAACGCGGTGGCCGCCGGACCATGGCTGCTCCACGCCAACGCCGTGCTTCTCCCGCTCGGCGAGGATGCGGGGCTGGATGGCACGCCGGCCACGATGCTCGACGCCGCCTGCGAGGTCCTTCGCGGCACGCAGATCCGCACGGACCTCTCCCGACCGAACGCGCTGCTTGACGAGGTGGGCGCGTTCCCCGTGACGGGCTCCGCCGCCGGGCGCGTGTCCAGCCAGTCGCTGCGCGCTCACCTCCTGCTGGCGATGGCCGGGCGCTCCCCGGCCGATCCAGCCGCCCTCGGCTGGGCGTGCCGTTTCGTGCGCCAGTTGGCCATCGGTCCATCGGCCGCCTGCATGGCGCCGAACCCCGCCGCCGCCGCGGGCGGCATCCTCGCATCCACCGCCGACCCGGTGCTGCCGATTCCCGCGCAGGCGATTGCCCTGTGGGCGTTGGCGGAGTCCGACCGGGCGTGGGGGCGCACGCCAAGCGATGCCGACCCAAACGGCCCTGCCCCGAAACCGTGAGCCCGCCGCCGCCGCGGGGCGGGATCGACGCCAACCGCCCCTCATCGGCTCCGGCGACCCCAACGTCCTGAAATCCGCTCCATTTGGCGGATCG
>JBJOIF010000067.1:0-3659 GCA_046047335.1 Planctomycetota bacterium
GGTGGGTCGGCTGGGGTGCGGGTGGGCATCGGCGTGCTTGGGAATCAGGCTCAACTAGGGTCCTCCGGAAGTCAGGATTCGGTGCGAGGGAACGGACGGCGCGTCGTGCGGGCAGTGACGCCCGCGCGAAGGATCGATGTCTCAATGACGTGCTTGACCTGCGCGGCGATCGCATGCGGGTCGACGGGGGCGTTGAGGGCGCCGGCGAGCGTGGGACGGTCGATGGTGACGGTCACGCCGGGGGCGACGGTGAATGCGAAGAGCTCGTGTGGCGCATTGGCCGCGTGTGCTTCCGCTGGCGCGCGCGGCGCACGCGATGCGTCCGACTTCCTCGGTTCGCTTGGCGCATGCGACGCGTGCCGCGCTGCACTCCGCGGAATCATCGCCTCCAACGCCTTCCAGAGCTCATCGTCGGTGCGCAGGGGCAGGGCGGCTTGGATCTGCGCCAGCGAGTGTCCCTCGGCCTGCAGGCGCTTGGCGACCACCAGGCGCAGCAGGTGCGTCAGCGAATAGAGCGCACGCCGTCCGTCATACTCGGGCTTCGGCAGCACGCCGATGGTCTGGTAGTAGCGCACCGTGCGGCCGTCGATGATGTTCGTGGCGCGGCCGTCGTCCACGTGCACGCCCATCCGGGCCAACGTCGCGTTGGCGACCGTGGCCAGGGTCTCGATGGATGCGTGCGCGGGAAGCGACAGGAGGGGCGTCATGCTCAGAAGTGTAACAGTAACAGTAAGTGGTGGCAAGAAACATCCCCTGCATCGGATCCGGGGACAGCGCCGCCATCTGGCGCGATGGCGAGGGTGAGGGAAGCAGGCGCTTCCTACCCCCTGCAGCAGCAGGTGTTAGGCTTCCGTCCAGCATCCAGATCCCCGCCCCCTCTCAGGCGGGACGCAACCGAGCACGCCGCGTGGCGGGCCACGGTGCGGAGGGAACCCCGCAAGGGGCATGCGGCGCTCACGCGCAAACGGCGGGCCTTCCACGGCGCGCCCACCACCGGCATGCCGATCTGTGCCTCAAGCGGGGAACCCTCGGTCGCTTTCCGCGAGGAGACGCCGCATGTGGTTCTTCCGATACCGAGGCTCCAACACCAGCACGTTGCCGCCCGCCGAGCGGGCGGCCCGCCGCGCGGCCAGCAAGGCCCGCGCCTACGCCAAGCAGCGCGCGATCGCCGACGAGGCGTCGAGCGCCAGCACGCCCATCCACCGTCTGCGCGAACTGCTGGCGCGGCATCCGGCGCGCGTCCTCGCCAATCCGGCGTGGCAACTGGCGTCGGTGACCGACCCGAGCCTGGTGAGTTCCTTGTCGGGCGGGGCGCTCGAGGTACTCGCGGGCCAGCCCGGGCTGGACGCCGAGACCCTCATGATGATGGCGCAGGAGCTGGTCCGTCGCCATGCGTCGCACGGGACGGACTGCCCGGGCGCGTCGTACGCCTTGGCGATGCGGGGCGACGCGCCCGTCGAGGTGCTGCGCGCGCTTGCCAAGGGTCGCGATCCCGATCGCATGGGCAACCCCGGGTTCGAGGTGGCCCACCACCGCGTGAAGTGGTTCGAGGCGGGCGACGCATCGCTCACCAGGGGCTGGCGCGATGCGCTGCCGGCGATGATGGCGGATGCCGCCGGGGGAGTCGGTGCGAGCCATCGCCGATGGTCGTTCCACCTGCCGCACCTGGAACGCATGCTCGCGCATGATCCGGCGCGCTCGGCGCACCCCTTTATTCTTGGACTCGTCCTCCGGGCCGAGCCCGAGCCGCGCAATCTGGCGTTGCACTGCGTGCGACGCACCGGCCACGACCGGCACGAGCGCTGGCTGTGGTCGCACGCCATCGGTGCGGAGGCCAAGACCACGGAATCCGAGTACCCGGGCCGGCTCTCGTACCGATGGAAGGCATGCATTTCGCTGTGGGAGCGTGATTTCGGGTCGTTTGGCGTGTCTCGGCGATGCGCCCCGCGGGGCTTTGCCGAAGCGCAGTGCACCCACCTCACCACCCGATATGTGGATCAATGGGCGGACGCCTGGCGGCGTGACGAGGCCAACGGGCGGTTGCGGATCGCCGCGGCTCCGAAGCGCCCCGCCTGGGAGTCATGCATCGAACTCGACGGGGTCACCACGTTCGACGCGTCCTCGGGATCGCACCTGGTGGAGCTGGCGCTGGTCTGCGAGGACACGGTGATCCTGGGCCGCCGGTCCCGTGACCACAGGTGGTGGGTGCGCGCGGCGGTGGCCATGAATCCCGCCTTGGGTGAGGGCTGTCGCACGCGCCTGCGCCAGGACCACCACTGGATCGTCCGCGCCATGGCGGCCTCCGCATAGCCTCCATCCATGGCCTCACCCTCCATGCCGCACACGCGGCGCCGGTTCTTCGCGGCCGCCGCTGGGCTGGCGCTCACGCCCATGCTGGCCCGCTGCGTCTCGGCGCGGCAGGCCCCCGCGTTTCTGCGGCAGGTGTCGCCCCGTCGGCCAGACGCGCTCCGGCTGGCGTGCATCGGGACCGCCAACCGTGCGTGGGAGAACATCGAGGCCGTACGTCACGAGCAGATTGTGGCGCTCTGCGACGTCGACGCCGCGTACCTCGAGCGTGCTGGCACAGCGTTTCCAGACGCGGTGCGTGTGCGCGACTGGCGCGAGCTGCTTGCCCATGCACAGGCGCTTGACCTGGATGGCGTGATCGTCAGTACTCCCGACCACATGCATGCGCCCGTGTCGCTTGCGGCGCTTGCGGCGCGGCTTCCCGTGTATTGCGAGAAGCCCCTGACGCGCACCGTCGCCGAGGCACGAGCGGTGCGAGTCGCCGCGGCTCGGGCCGGCGTGGCCACGCAGATGGGCACGCAGATCCACGCCGGCGAGAACTACCGCCGTGTGGTCGAGGCCGTGCGCGCGGGCGTGGTGGGGCGAGTGACCGCGGTCGATTGCTGGGTGAGCAAGAGTTGGGGCGATGGCCGGCGGACGCCCGGTGCCGTGGCGCCCCCCACGCTCGACTGGGAACTCTGGCAGGGGGACGTGCCGCGGGTGCCGTACATCGAGGGCATCCATCCCGGGAACTGGCGTCGCTACTGGTCCTACGGCACGGGAACGCTGGGCGACATGGGGTGCCACATCCTCGACCTGCCGGTCTGGGCGCTGGGGCTCACCGATGCGCATGTGGCGTCCGCTGAAGTGTTCGCGGAAGGGCCACCCGTGGACGCCGTGGGCACGCCCGGCTGGCTCGAGGTGAGCTGGGCGATGCAGGGCGTGCCCGCCGTCGGCGGACCCGCGTCGAACGCGCCCGATCCGCTCGTCCTCCGATGGTTTGACGGCGGTCGCCAGTCGCCCTTCGTGCAAGAGATCGGTGCCAAGGACCGCATCGACTACCACGGCCGGTTCAACGTGTGCTTCCAGGGCACCGACGGCGCGCTGTTCGCTAACTACGGCGAGATGCTGCTGTGGCCGGGCGCGCGTGCGGCCGGGTGGACGCCGCCCGCACCGTCGATCGCCCAAAGCCCGGGCCACCATCGCGAGTGGCTGGACGCCATCCGAACCGGGCGGCCATCCGAACCGGGCTGCGGGTTCGCCTACGGGTCGCGTCTCACCGAGCTGGTGCTGCGCGGGATGGAGGCGTACCGTTCACATTCTGGCGACGGTTCGCATGACGCCGGGAAGGTCTGAGTTCGACCAACCTGCAT
>JBJOIF010000068.1:0-9745 GCA_046047335.1 Planctomycetota bacterium
CGAGCGGGTTCGAGTCCATCACGCACTCCTGGCCCGGCGCGGACGCCTTGAAGGCACCGGCCTGCTTGAGGAGGGCATCGACCAGGGTGGTCTTGCCGTGGTCGACGTGGGCGATGATGGCAACGTTGCGGAGCGGCATGGGGAGCTCCGCAGTGTAGGGGAAAGCGCGGGAATCCCCGCGGCGATCCCGGGCTTCCCTCAGATCCCGTAAAGGGGCCGCACCTTGGCCTCGAGATGGCGCATGAATGGGTCCGCCGAGAGCGGCGCACCGGTCACCTCGACGCACAGCCGGTCGCTCAGCCATCGGCGGCCGTGGCGGTGCACGTTGGTGTTGAGCCACTCCCGGAGGGCACGGAATTCCCCGTGGGCAAAGCCCTCCTCCAATCCGGGAAGCGCCCGCGTGGCGGCCTCGAAGAGCTGGGCGGCATGCAGCGTGCCCAGCGTGTAGGTCGGGAAGTAGCCGATCATGCCGCCGGACCAGTGCACGTCCTGGAGGCACCCGCGACGGTCGTCCGGAACCTCAAGCCCCAGGTAGTCGCGGTAGAGCCCGTTCCATGCGCCGGGAAGGTCGGCCACCGCCAGGCTGCCGGACATCATCGCGCGTTCGAGCTCGAAGCGCACCATGACGTGCATGTTGTACGTGGCCTCGTCGGCATCCACCCGGATCAGCCCCGGCTCGACGCCGTTGGCCGCCTCGTACACCTGCTCGGCGCTGAACCGATCCACCGCGTGGCCGACGAACTCCGGCATGCGAGCGCGGGCCCAGCGGCAGAACGACAGGCTCCGGCCGACCTGGTTCTCCCAGAGACGGCTCTGGCTCTCGTGGATCGACAAGCTGACCGCTTCGCCCATCGGCGTCCCGATCCACGCGGGGTCCAGGCCCTGCTCGTACATCCCGTGGCCGGATTCGTGCATCGAGCTGCCCAATCCGTCCAGCAGGCAGTTCGGCGAGTATCGGCTGGTCATGCGCACGTCGTTGCAGTGGCTTCCCCCGCAGAAGGGGTGCGTGCTGCGGTCGAGGCGCCCTCGCCCGAAGTCGAAGCCGATCGTGCTGCACACGAAGCGCGCGAACCGCTCTTGCGCATCGATGTCGACGGGATGGTCGTTGAACGACAGGTCGGGACGCTTCGACGCGCCGCGCACGGCATCGAGCAGCGGTTGCAGCCGAGCGCGCAGTGGCCGGAACACGGCATCCACGGACGCGGCGGTGCAGCCGGGCTCGAACCCGTCGGCCAGCGCATCCCAGCGCTCGCCCGTGGCGCGATCCCAGCCGAAGCAGTCGGCCTTGCGGCGATTCAGTTCGACGATGCGCTCGAGCCAGGGACGGAACCGCGCGAAGTCGCTCGCCTTGCGGGCCTCGGCCCACTCGTGCTGCGCGGTGCTCGCCACGGAGGCAAGCTCCTCGACGAGCGACGCGGGGAGCTTGGTGGCACGTTCGAAGTCCCGGCGGCACTCCCGCACGTTCACGCGATCCGGGTGCGTTTCGGGAAGTGCGGCCACGCGCTCTTCCGCGCGGGCCAACGCGTCCCCAAGTCGCGGGTCGGTGGCCATGCCGTGCTCGAGGCGCGCCAACTGGGCCAGCTGCCGGGCGCGGTGCTCGAGCCCGCCCGGCGGCATCATCGTCTCCTGATCCCAGCCCAGGATCGCCGCTGTGCTCCCCAAGAGCCGCGCCTCACGCGACAGCCCCACGGCCTCGGCGACCGCCGGGTGCGTCTCGCTCGGGTGCTCGGCCAGGCTCACTTGGAGGGCTCGGGCTGGGGTGGTGCGGTGGCCGTGCTGGCCGGCACCTTGGGCTCGATGAACTTCACGACCTCGTCGCGCCGCGTGTCCACGCGGTTCTTGGCATGGTCGATCGCGCCCCAGCCACGGTTGTCCTTGGCGGTGACGTCCGCGCCCGCGTCCATGAGCATGGAGATCTTCTGCACGTCGCCGTACCCGCACGCCACCAGGAACGGCGTCATGCCCATGGAGTTGCGCTGCGCGAGGTCAGGCTTGCTCGCCATGAGGATCTTCACGGTCTCGGGCTTTCCCGTGCGGAGCGCGCGCATGAACGCTGTCTCGCCGGTCAGGCGATCGACGGCGTCGGTCTTGGCGCCCTTGGCCACCAAGAGTTCCACGGTCTCCGGCTTGCCGACGCCGGCGGCCCACATCAGCGGGGTCATGCCGTTCACGTCGGTGATGTTCGGATCGGCACCGGCCTCCAGGAGCAGCGCCACCGTCTCGGGCGTGCCGAGCCCCGCGCCCCACAGGAGCGGAGAGCCCTGCACCTGATCGCGCTCGTTGGGATTTCCACCCGCCTTGAGCAGCGCGGCGAGGACCTCAGCCTTGCCGCGTTCGGCGGCGATGGTGACGGGCGTCTTTCCGGTGCGGTCCTTCGCGTTCGGGTTCGCCTTGGCCTCGAGCAGCATCGCCACGGTGGTGGAGTTTCCGCTTTCCGCGGCGAAGTGCAGCGCCGTTCGCTTGGACTGCGCATCTTCGGCATCCGGCGACTGGCCCTTGCCGAGCGCCTCCTTGAGCGCCACCGGATCACCCGAGCGCGCGGCCAGGATCGTCGCCGGCAGCGGTGCACCGCCCACCACGACGGGCTTCTCGGCGCCGGGACGGATCGAACGCTTCACCAGCAGCGACAACTGCGCTGCCTTGGGGTGGTCGGTCAGGATGGCGAGCTTGACGCTGCTGCCGGCGGCCTGCCACTTCTTCCAGTCGACGGCCACCTCGTGCTTCAGCGCCGAGCCCTCGGGGATCGAGACCAGGACGTCGGGGGTGGAACCGCGGATCTTGAAGGGCACGTTGTCGACGCTGGTCAGGGTGATCGCGGTCGGCGGGGCATCGTCCGACGCGGGGCCATCGATCATGTCCGCCGACAGGAGCACGAACGCCTTGACGTCACCCTTGACCGTCAGCAGCTGCGGGGCGTGGCCGTCGATCTGGAACGTGACCGTCTTGTTCATCGGGACGCCGGGCTTGGGGCCGGGCTTCATCGTGATGTCCACAGTGGCCGATGCTCCGGGGGCGATCTCGCCGGGAGGGGCGCCGGTGGTGGTGCAGCCGCATCCGGGCACGATCCGGTTGATCTTGATCGGCTTGTCCAGGATGTTGTGAATGGTGACCGTGCCGGTCTTCGCCGTGTCGGCGATCATCTCGCCGAGGTCCAGCACCGTCGGCTCGAACCGGATCGCCGGGCGATTGTCCACCGGGGTGGCGGGCGCGTTCGGGGCCTGCAGCATGGCGGGTGCGGCGGCGCCACCCTTCCCGGACGGGGCCGGGCGGGTCGGCGAGAGTTCCGGCGGCACCTGCGCCATCACGGCGGTCGCCGCGGTCAGCGAGGCGAGCGAGGCGAGCACGGCACAGCGACGGGTGGCAAGTGAGGTGTTCATGGTGATTGGTACTTGTCGGAGGGTGAGGTGGATCCCCGAGGACTTCGGATGCTAGCCACGAATGGCTGCAGCGAATGGACCGCGGCGCGTTATAGTGCCCTTCCCATGGCCGACCGCTTCGACGCCCTCCCGGAACACCTGCAGCGCCCCCACATCCGCCGTTTCCAGCCGATGGTGGCCCCGGCCAAGGCCAAGGACCCGGCCGGCGCCGAGCGCGACATTGCCGTCCTCGTGCTGCAGGACCCGCTGCGACTGTCGCCGCAACCCTTCATGATGCCCCTGCAGGGCACCGACCAACCGCAGGTGCAGGCCGAATTCGGCCAGTGGATGGGCTTCCTGGGCGCCCTTCAGGGGGAAGAGCGGCTCGACGAGATCTTCGCCCGCCTGCAGGTTCCGGCCCCGGCGCAGCCGCAGCTCGTCCAGGTGCTGCAGAAGCTCGACGAGATGGGCTACCTCTGGGGCCCTTCCAGTGAGGCGCTCGAGAACGCCAAGATGGAGTCGATCCGCGCCCGTGGTGCGTTCGCCCTGCCTGAGGAAGCGCGCCGTCCCGAGGTGGCCGAGCAGCTGCGCGCGTTCATGACCGAGGGCCTGGCCAAGGCCGAGGACCCGGAGTTCGACTCCCCGGTCGCCGGCATCGTGGCCCCACACCTTGACTACGGGCGTGGTGCCGGCAACTACGCGGCCGCGTACAAGTGCTTCGAGACCGGCGCACGCGAGCGCCCCGACCGCGTGGTGGTGCTCGGCACCAATCACTTTGGGCTGGGCGACGGCGTCGTGATGACCGAGTTCGGATTTGAGACCCCGCTCGGCGCGGTGCGTCCGGATGCCGCGCTCCTCGAGCGCCTGCGCGACGCCTTCGGCGACAAGCTCTTCAAGGACCAGCTCGACTTCGCCGGCGAGCACTCGGTGGGGCTGCACCTGCCGTGGATCCAGCACCTGTACGGCGATGTGCCGGTGCTGGCGGCCTTGGTGCCGGACCCCACGGTGCCGTTGATCGCCGACGATGGCGCCCGCGTGGGAGCCAAGGAGTTCGCCGCGGCCCTCCGCTCCGTGCTGGCGCAGGCCGGGGGACGCACGTTGGTGGTCTCGAGCGCCGACCTGAGCCATGTGGGCCCGCAGTTCGGCGATGCGGGCGCGCTGGATGCGGCGCGCCGCGCCGGCATCGAGGCGCACGATCGCGAGCTGCTCGGTGAGTTCATTGAGGGCCCCGAGCGGCTGCTCGAGCGCGTCGCGAGCAAGGGCAACGCCAGCCGTTGGTGCTCCATCGGCAACATGTTCGTCGCCGCAAGCGCCCTGCCCCATGGCTCGCGCGAGGTGGTCAAGTACGAGCAGTCCGCCGATCCCAACGGCGGTCACCTGGTCTCGAGCGCGGCGGTGGCGTTCCTCGCCTGACGGCGCCGGAAGTCAGGTGCCGGTCTGCACCGGCAGGCCCGCCCGCTCCATCACGGCCTTCAGGTCGCTCCACACCTGACGGCGCACCTCCAGCGTGTACGTGCGAAGGATGTACGCCGGGTGGTAGGTGGGCATCACCGGGATCGGCGCAAGGTCGGCGCCCGCGGGGGGCTTCCACTCGTGCCACGTGCCGCGCACCCGCGTGATGCCGGTCTCCACGCCGAGCAGGAAGCGCAGCGCGGAGCCGCCGAGCGTCACCAGCACGGTCGGCCGTACGGCCAAGATCTGCTCGACGAGGTACGGACCGCATCGCGCGGCCTCCTCCGCAAGCGGCGTGCGGTTGCCCGGCGGTCGCGCCTTCAGCACGTTGGCGATGTAGGTGTCGGCGCGAGCCAGCCCCATCGCGGCGATCATCTCGTCGAGCTTTTGCCCGGCCTGCCCGACGAACGGCCGACCCTCGACGTCCTCGGTCTCCCCGGGCGCCTCGCCGACGAAGAACACCTTGGCGCCGGGCGAACCCTCACCGAAGACGATCGAGCGATGGGTGGTCGATCGCGTGCAGTGCGGGCACTCGGTTGCGTGGCGCGCCGCGATGTCCTGCAGAAGCGCCAGGCGCTCGCCATGGTCGTCGGTGCCTCGAAGGACGCGCGAGTCGAAGGCGTGCGGCGTGTCGGGCGCCTGGGGTGCCGCCGGGGCATGGCGGGCGGCGGCGGCCTGAAGTGACGTCGGCGCCGGGCGCACGGAAGGTTCAGCACGTGGCGCCGATGCTCGAGCGGCGGCCGCCGGAGGCCCGGCGTCACGGGGCTCCTCGGCCACACGCGATGCGGTCCGCGGGCGCGGCGTGACCTCCAGGCCGATCGCCCGGTCGAACGCCGCCAGCACCTGCGGAAGCGTGCGTCGGGGAGCGGACGGCTCGGTGGCAGTCACGGCGCGCTCCGTCAGCGCGCTCCGCCGCGCGATGCGCCGGCCTTCGCGGCACTCTCCGGGAGCTGCACCAGCGACTGCGTGCGGAGCACCAGCCCCGAGGCAGCGCGCAGGTGATACCCCTGCACATGGAGCTCGTTGCGGAACCGCTGGAGGTCGATCAGGCTCAGGTTCGGCTTCCCGTTGGGCTCGGTCCAGGCCACCACCAGCGAGTCGCTGTCGCGGCCGTGCTGGAGCATCTCCTTGTACGTGCCCAGGTAGAGGTGGTCGCTCAGCGCCTCCGACTGGATGGCCGTCATGTAGTTGATGCCATCGGCCACCTTGTCCTCATGCTCGTGCTCCCCGACGCACGGGAGCGTCCCGGAGAGGCCGCGGTCGGGCAGCGACGTCGGGTTGTCCACGACGACCTCGCAGAAGGTGTTGGTGCCGTCCTGGAAGCGCACGCAGTGGCCGCCGCGGAAGATCCAGCCTTCGAACTCGTACAGCCCGTGCTCGATCTTGCGGCGTGCCTCGATCCCGAAGAACTCGGGATGCACGGCGCGCCGATACAGGAGCATGGCGTACGTGTACGGGTGCGGGGCCTTGGTGGCGTTCAGGTTGGTCTCGAGCGGGTCGTTCATGGCGTTGTGGGGCGCGTCCGGTGACGCGGTACGCGCCATTGTCGCGGTCCTGAACAGGAAGACAACCCCCCATTTGCACGGAATTGGGGCGTTTCTGCGGTGCCCGGGCCCCCCTTCCGGAGGGCCCGGGCGTGCAGTGCGGGCGGCGTGGACGGTAAGCCGGATTCTGTCGGCGGCCCCCCCGAAAGGGGACCACGTGCAGCCATTTCTCTCGACCGCCCGTTGCCGGGCGGCTCATGCGCGCGACCCGTCCCGAGACCCGTGGGCACGGGCGCCGGCGGAGACCGCCGGCCGGGACTGCTTGCGCTTGCACGCGATGGGGTTTGCCGTGCCCTTCCCGTCACCGGGAAGGCGGTGCGCTCTTACCGCACCGTTTCACCCTTGCCACGCGCGCCCGAGGGCGCCGTTCGGCGGTTTGCTTTCTGTTGCACTTTCCCGCATGCGCGCCCGCGCGCATGGGTGGCCGTTAGCCACCATCGTGCCCAGTCGTGTCCGGACTTTCCTCCGGCGGCACCAGGCCACCGGCGGCTGCATGTCCACGATGTCGATGGTAGCCGCGCGCTGGCGCGCGGCGCAGGGCTCACCCGGCGCTGATGCCGGTGATCTTGACGCGCAGGTACTCCTGCCGGTGGCCCGCCTGCCGGCGATAGCCCTTGCGGCGCTTGTACTTGCCGGTGCGCAGCTTCTCGCCGCGCGCCTCGCCCATGATCTCGGCCGTGACGCTGGCCCCGCTGAGGTAGGGCATGCCGAGCTTCGCGGCGGTGCCATCAGCGGCGCCCACGGCGAGCACCTTGTCGAACGAGAGGGTCTTGGTGCCCTCCTCGACGATGCGCGAGTCCAGGTCGACCTCGTCGCCGACGTTGACCTTGATCTGGGTTCCGCTGTCCTCGAAGATCGCGTACACGGTGATGCTCCTTGCAGGCCCGAGGGCCGGATGGCCCGTCACGGGGAATCGGGGAGTGTAGCGAATCCGGCGGGAGGCTTCCAGTCCCCCGGGCCAAGCCCGGGCCAAGCCCGGCCCAGCCGTCCGGCCCCAGGGGGTCCAGGAACGAACGGGAGCGTCCGGAGTTACTCGGACGCTCCTCGCTCGTCTGCAATGCCGGCGACAGGAATCGAACCTGCACGGGGTGTTCAGTCCCGGCGGATTTTGAATCCGCTGCGTCTGCCAGTTCCGCCACGCCGGCGTGGGCGCTGAATCCTACCTGCTGGGAAGCCCTCGGCGCACCGCGCGGTCCGTCACTCGTCGCCGAGCGCGGCCATGGTGTAGTTGGGGCTCTCCTTGGTGATCTGGATGTCGTGCGGGTGGTTCTCGACGAGCGTCGCGCCCGACACCCGCACGAACCGCGAGGTGCGCCGGAAGTCGTCGAGGTTCGCCGCGCCGCAGTACCCCATGCTCGACCGCAAGCCGCCGACCATCTGGTAGACGAACTCGCTGAGGCGTCCCCGGTACGGCACTCGGCCCTCGACGCCTTCCGGGACGTACTTGCGCGTGTCGGTGACGGACGCCTGGCCGTACCGGTCCGAGCTTCCCTTCATCATGGCGCCTTCGCTGCCCATGCCTCGATAGGTCTTGAATCGGCGGCCGCGGTGGATCACCAACTCGCCCGGACTTTCGTCAAGGCCGGCGAAGAGGCTGCCGAGCATCACGCTCCCGGCGCCGGCCGCAATTGCCTTGGCGATGTCGCCCGAGAGCCGGATGCCGCCGTCGGCGATCACGGGCACCTGCCCCGCCACGCCCTCCACCGCATTCATGATGGCGGTGACCTGAGGCATTCCGACGCCGGTCACCACGCGGGTCGTGCAGATCGAGCCGGGCCCGATGCCCACCTTGACCGCGTCGGCCCCGGCGTCGGCGAGTGCACGCGCCCCATCGGCCGTGCCGACGTTGCCGGCGATCACGTCGATCCCGAAGCGCTTCTTGATCTCGCTGACCGTGCGGAGCACGTTGAGGCTGTGGCCATGCGCGGTATCGACGACGATCACGTCCACCTCGGCGGCCACCAGACGCTCGGCGCGTTCGAACTGCAGCACACCGACGGCAGCGCCCACGCGCAGCCGGCCCCGGGCGTCGCGGCACGCCTGCGGGTGACGAGTGAAGTTGTCGATGTCGCGCATCGTGATCAGGCCGGTGAGGAGCCCGGCCCGGTCGACCAGCAGCAGCTTCTCCACCCGTCGACGGTTGAGGATCGCCTCCGCCGCGGTGGGGCTCGTGTCCGACGGGGCGGTGACCAGTTTGTCCTTGGTCATCACGTCGTCCACCTTCGTGTGCTCGGGCACGTCGACGAAGCGGATGTCGCGACGGGTCAGGATGCCGACCACGGGAGTCCGCCGGGTACCGTCCATCGTCACCGGGAATCCGCTGACGCCGTGCTGCGCCATCAGCTGCTGCGCGCGATGCACCGTGTCGGTCGGGCTCAGGATCACGGGATCGGTGATGACCCCGTTCTCGGAGCGCTTGACCTTCTGCACCTCCAGCGCTTGGCGCTCGGGCGGCATGTTCTTGTGGACGATGCCGATCCCGCCCTCCTGGGCCAACGCGATCGCGAGCGTGGACTCGGTGACCGTGTCCATCGGGGCCGAAAGCAGCGGGATGTTCAGGGCGATCCGGCGCGTCAGCTGGGTGCGGGTGTCGGCCGCATCCGGAGTGATCTCGCTGTACGCCGGAACCAACAGGACGTCGTCGAAGGTGATGCCGTCCTGGACAATCTTGTGATCCATCTCGGGAGTCTACCGGGGTGTCCCGTGGGGGCCGATTCCCGGACCTCGGGCGGTTCGTGCTACGCTTGCGGGCTACCCCCTGGCCGGGCTGCGGGGCGGCTGGGCGGGCGCAGGCGCCAGCCCGGGATCGGGCCGACGCGGCCCGGGGCCGCCGCGTGGAACCGTCCGGGCGCCCCCTGCGGAGGTCCCCTGCCGTGTCAGGCCACGACGGAAAGCAGTTTCTCACCAGCCCGATCAACCTGGCCGGCCGCGGCACGCAGCCCGGCGAAGGCAAGAAGGCGTGGACCCTTTGGCTGTCCGCCATCATTAAGTTCGGCGGCAGCGACCTCATCGTCAAGAGCGACCTCAAGCCGCGCATCCGGCACCGGGGCGTGCTGAAGGACCTCGAGACGGACGTGGTCACCCAGGACCTGATGTTCCAGGTGGCGAAGGACGTGCTCGATGCCGGGCAGCAGGACCAGTTCTGCCGCAAGGGGTCGATGGACTTCGCGTACGACTACGACGAGAAGAACCGGTTCCGCGTGAACCTGTTCATGGCGCGCGGCAAGCCAGCCGTGGCGGCCCGACTGATCACCAGCAACATCAAGCGCTTCGAGGATCTGTACCTGCCGCCGATCCTTGGCGACGTCGCGATGAGCGCGCAGGGGCTGGTGCTCTTCTCCGGGGTGACCGGTAGCGGCAAGTCCACGTCGATCGCCTCGATGCTGCAGTACG
>JBJOIF010000069.1:0-7137 GCA_046047335.1 Planctomycetota bacterium
TCGGGGCTTAGCAGGATGGCGACGCCGAGCGATGCGAGAACCAGCAGGTGTGGGTTCATGATTCGTTCCGAGAGGGGTGGGAGCGAAAGAGGGGCGGTCACGGCCGGCGTGGCGCCGCATCAACCGCGCGGAACACCGATCACTTTCCGAGGAATGCCGCCAACTTGGCCCGTGCAGCCGCCGTGTGCCGCAGGCGCACCAGGTGGGCCCGCTCGGCGGCGACCGCCACGGACCATCCGTCCGTCAGACCCATGTGCACGCAATGGAAGCAGGCGTCCGCATGCTCGCTTGGCTGCACCTCGCCGCGGGCGGCCAGCAGCGCCGGTTCGAGGCGCCCAGCATCGCGGGGCCCGATGGTGCGGCGCGGGGCAGACTGTGCCGCGAAGGCACCGTCCCCACCCGCACCCGCGCCAGACGCCGCGCGCTCGGCACGAATCCACCGCTTGGCGGCCTCGACCATGTCCGCCTGCGAACCGCCCGCGGGCAGCACCTGGTCGAACATCCCGGCCGGAACATCGGTGCACTTCCACGGCGTGCCGTTGGCGGTGGCGACGAACGCCATCCGCGGATCGATCCGCGCCGGCAGCATCTGCGTGCCACCCCACCCCGGGCAGATGCAGAGCCCGGCCTCGGGAAGGCCGATCAGCCACGGCTTCTCGCCCTCGGCGGGCAGGGTCCCGATCAACGCATCGCAATGCATCGCCAGTTCGAGCCCGCCCCCCAGGGCGGCACGGTGGATGACGGCTGCGGTTGGCACCCCAAGCGCTGGGATGGCCGCGAATGCCGCGGCACCGCGCTCGAGATAGGCGTGCAGCCCCGCATCGTCGAGTGCGTCGATCTCGGCAAGGTCGGCGCCGGCCACGAACACGCGAGCGCTGCTCGAAGCGAGCACCAATCCGGTGCAACCGTCGCGCGCAATGGTCGCGCACGCGTCGGCAATGGCACCGATGAGCCACGCGTCGAGCACCACCACGCCGCCCCGTGGCTTGGCCGGATTCGGGTCGAGCCACAGCGTGACGATGCCGTCGGAATCGCGTTCGATGCGGAGGGTGGACATGCGGGCAGGGTACGAAACCGGGTCTTGACGCAGTGGGCCGTTGCTCGGGGCGAAAATTGTCCCAATCCCGGACACTTCTCGCCGCAAGCACAGGACATCGCGCCGGGCCTACCGCCCCGCGAACGCCTTGCGCAGCCGCTCCTGGGCCTCGTCGCCGGCAATGATCCGCGCGCTCAGTTCCGCGGCTCGGTCGAGGATGGCATCATCCATCGATCCATCCAGTTCGTTGAGCCAGTGCTTTGTGGTGGCCAGTGCGTGTGGCCCACCGGCCGAGAGTCGGCCGGCGAGCTCCGCGACTGTGGCGTCAAGACGATCGGCGGCGCACAGGTGCGTGGCCAGTCCCGCCTCGAACCCCGCCTGGCCGGTCATCGTGCCGCCGGCGAGCAGCATGGTCCGTGCACGCCCGGCGCCGATCTTGCGCACGAGCCACGGTGCCACCACCGCCGGGCAGATGCCGAGATCGACCTCGGGATAGCCGACCTTCGCCTCCGGATGCGTCACGGCAAAGTCGGCGACCACCATCAGGCCACAGCCTCCGCCCACCGCCGCACCCTGCACACGCGCGATCGTCGGGACGGAGAGCCGGCGCAGTGCGCGACTGGCGCGCGATAGGTCGCGCAGCATGTCGCCCATGGCCAGCGGGTCGTCCATCACGCCCCGCAGGTCCATCCCGGCGCAGAACGCCTTGCCCGCCCCGGCGATCACCACGACGCGGATGTCGCCCGCGGGCGCACACCGCGCGGAGACGGCATCGATCGCTGCACCGAATGCCGCGATGAGCTCGCGGTTCAGGGCATTCGCCTTGTCGGGCCGGTTCAAGGTGACCGTCGCCACGCCGGCGTCGATCGAGATGCGAACGAGGTCCGTGTGCATCGTGTGGTCCACCGTCATCGGTCAATCCTCGCTCGTTCTGCCGTCCCAAATATCCGCGATAAAATCGTACGGGGTTGACCGGGACACCTTTTACGTACCACTCGGGTGCCAAATCGTCTTGGTCTCCACGAACGACGCCAGTCGGCGTGGGTTCGTCCATCGCTCCTCGTCGCCGAAGTCCTCGTCGACCTCCAGCACCTTCACGCGCTTCAGGTTCTCGGCGGCGCCCGCACGCAGCACCGCCGCCACCTCCGCCGCAGCGTGCGCATGGATCGAGTCCACGTCGCGATGGCTGGCCACCCACGACGCCAGCTCGGTGGCCTGGCCGGTCAGCACGTTGAGCGCGCCGGCCGGGACATCCGCCGTCGGTGCACTTTCGGCCACCAGCAGCGCGCCCAGCGGATGGCGTGCGTCGGCCACCGCCACCACCGCGTTGCCGGCGCAGAGCGGCGGCAGCACCAGCGACATGAACCCAAGCAACGGCGTCGCACCCGCTTCGGCCTGCAGCGCCACGCACACGCCGCCCGGCTCGGGCATGCTGAAGTTGTGGTACGGACCGGCCACCGGGTTGCGGCTGCCGAGCACCATCTGGAACTTGTCGCACCAGCCGGCCCAACTCACCGTGCGGTCGATCGCCCGATCGACCTCGGACTCGGCCTTCCTGCGCGATGCGCCGGTGGTGGCACGGATGCCGTCGGCAAGGTCGGCGCGACGCCCTTCGAGCATCTCGGCCAGCCGGTAGATGATCTGCCCTCGCAGGTATGCCGTGGCCCCGCTCCAGGCGGGGAATGCCGCCCGCGCGGCCTCGACGGCGTCGCGCAGGTCCTTGCGGCTCGCGTGCGACAGGTGCGCCAGGAGCTCGCCCTTCGGGCCGTGCAGCGCCAGCGTCCGTCCGCTCTCCGAGCGCGGGAACGCGCCCTTCACGAAGAGCTTCCACGTCTTGAGCACCGGGATCCGTTCGTCTTCCGCCATGGGTCCTCGTTCCTTGCGCCGCGCCGCGCCGTGTGGCCGCGCGCCTGCCGCCGCCGATGTCACTCCGCCAGGTACGCCGCCAGCCCCTGCATGCCACCCTCGCGGCCGAAGCCGCTCTCCTTGAACCCGCCGAACGGGCTGGTGGCATCGAACTGGTTGTAGGTATTGCACCACACGACGCCCGCCTGCAGGCGTCGCGCCACGTCGAACACCTTGCTGCCCTTCTCGGTCCAGACGCCGGCGGCGAGGCCGTACGGCGTGTTGTTGGCGCGGGAGATCGCCTCCTCGGGCGTGCGGAAACTCATCACCGCGAGCACCGGGCCGAAGATCTCCTCGCGCGCCACCACGTGCGCCGGCTGGACGCCGGTCATGAAGGTTGGGCGGCACCAGTAGCCCTTGGGGGGAAGCGACTGCTGACCGGGCTGGCACACCGTGCATCCCTCGTCCGCACCCGCGGCGATGTACCGCTCGATGGTCTGCAGCTGCCCCTTGCTGTTGATGGCCCCGATGTCGGTGTTCTTGTCGAGCGGGTCGCCGACGCGGAGCGTTCGCATCCGCATCTCGAGCTTGCGCGTGACCTCGGCAAGCACGGACTCCTCCACGAACAGCCGGCTGCCCGCGCAGCACACATGCCCTTGGTTGAACCAGATGCCCTGCACGATGCCCTCGATCGCCTGGTCGATCGCCGCGTCCGCAAAGACGATGTTCGGGCTCTTTCCGCCCAGTTCAAGGGTCAGCCGCGTGCCACGCGCCGCGCACGCTTGGGCGATGCGCTTGCCGACCTCGGTGCTCCCGGTGAACGCCACCTTGTCGACGCCCTCGTGCTCCACCAGCGCGCGCCCGGTATCGCCCGCGCCGGTCACGATGTTGACGACCCCGGCCGGAAGATCGCACTCCTGCAGGATCTCCGCAAGGCGCATGGCGGTCAGCGAGGTGGTCTCCGCCGGCTTGAGCACGACGGTGTTGCCGCAGGCCAGCGCCGGCGCCAGCTTCCATGCCGCCATCAGGAGCGGGAAGTTCCACGGGATCACCTGGCCACACACGCCAACTGGCCGGGGATCTCCGCCCGGCACCGCGTACCGGAGCTTGTCGCACCAGCCGGCATGGTGGAAGAAGTGCTGGGCCGCCAGCGGAACGTCGACGTCGCGGCTCTCCTTGATCGGCTTGCCGCCGTCCATCGTCTCGAGCACGGCCAGCTCGCGCGCGCGCTCCTGGATCCGTCGAGCGATTCGGTAGAGGTACTTGGCGCGCTCGCGGGCCGGCAGTCGCGACCATGGCTTCAGCGCCTTGCGCGCAGCGGCCACCGCGGCATCCACGTCGGACGCATCGGCCTCGGCGATCCGCGAGAGCACCGACTCGGTGGCCGGGTTCACCGAATCGAACCACCTCTTGGACCGGGGATCGACGAACTTCCCGGCCACGAACAGCGGGGTGCGTTCGGGGATCGTCACCGGGACCGTCTCGGGTGCTGGGCTGTACTCCCACGGGGCAACCGGGGCAGGGCCGGAGGAGGATTCGGACATGCGACGATCGTACCGATGGGTCCGGAAACGGCCTCGATCCACATGGCGACCGCGTGAATCGGGGCGATGGCGGCCGGCGAAGTGCAGTACCGAGGTCCACCACATGCTGATCGCCACCCTTGCCTTCCTCGCGTCCACGCTCCAGCCGACCGGCGACGCCGCGCCTGCCGCTTCCGCACCCGCTCGGCCAGAGAGTGCGCCTGCTCCCGGCGAGTCCGTCCGCTTGGTGGGCGATGCCGCCGTGAGGCCCGTGGTCACCGCGGAGGGCGCTGCACTCCCGGACATGGGCATGTTGGTGGAAGCCCCGCTTCCCGTCGGCTATCCGGCGCCGACGCCTCCGGGCATGATCGAACTCAAGACGTATCCCGTGGTGCGCCGCGCCGAGTACACGGCGAGTGGCTCGAGCAACTTCGGCATGAACGTCGGCTTCTGGCCGCTCTTCAACCACATCAAGGACCGGGACATCGCCATGACCAGCCCGGTGGAGATGGACTACCGCCCCGAAGGCGAGCGTGCACCGCTCGACCCGATGAAGGACGCCACCGGCAGCTGGACCATGAGCTTCCTCTACCGGAGCACCGACCTCGGGCCCACCGGTGACGCGGGTCGCGTGAAGGTGGTCGACCATCCAGAAATGACGGTCATCGCCATCGGCATGCGCGGTGGGTACGGCATGGGCACCATGAATGCCGGCCTGGAGAAGTTGCAGGAGTGGTTCGCCGGCCAGGACCAGTGGGAGCCCGCCGGCAACCCGCGTGGGCTGAACTACAACGGTCCGCAGGTGCCGATGCGCAGCAAGTGGAGCGAGGTGCAGGTGCCGGTGCGCCGCCGCGTCACCGAGGGCGCGAAGGCCGCGGAACCAGAGGTTCCGGCGGGGCCGGCTGCCGCTGCACCAACGGCCCCCGCGTCCGGCTCCACGCCAGCACCGCAAGGCCGGTGACGACCATCCCGATCGACACCAAGATCGGTGTCGTCAGTGGTCCCCACGTGAACACGCCGGGGTCCGGTTCGCGGAGCGATTCGCTGACGTTTCGCAGCACGCCGTAGCCCACCAGGAACGCGCCGGTCAACGTGCCCACCCGCAGCGGTCGCACCATGACCGCGAGCACCAGCACCGCCATCAGGAGTGGCCCATCGGTGAGCGCCTGGATGAAGTTGTTCGGGTAGCGCGCCGGGACCAGTGCCGCCACCTCGGCCATCGCCTGCGCATCGTGCGAGTAGGCGGCGCGCACGAGGTCCGGGGCCGTGGCCATCGCCTCCTCCGGGTACTTCACGCTCCACCAGGGAGGAGACGCCTGCATCGCCTGCGGAAGCACCTTGCCGGGAAGCTCCCCGTTGACCCAGTTCGCCAGCCGTCCGAACATCAGGCCCGGAGGCGTGATGAATGCCGCCGTGTCGACCAACTGCAGCGCGCCGAAGCCGTGCCGACGCGCGTAGATCGACACCGCGAGCACCACCCCGGCAATGCCACCGTGGCTTGACATCCCGCCTCGGTGGATCTCGAGCACGCCCCACCACGGGATCTCCGGCGAGAAGGTCCAGAGCAGCGGACGGTCGTAGAGCAGCACGTGCCCCAGCCGTCCGCCGAGCACCGCACCGAGGATGCACCACGTGATGAAGTCGCCGGTCTCCGCCGGGCGCAGCGCGGTGCGGCCGGTCCGCGCCATCCATCGCACCATGAGCCACGCCACCAGGAACCCCAACGCGTACGAGACGCCGTACCAGCGCGGCCCGATCCCGGGGCGGATCTCGAAGACGAACGGGTCCAGCGTGTGCAGGATGCTCTCGGCCAGGTGCAGCACGACGGGCAGTCTACGGATCGCTCCGCAGGCACCCGTACGATCCGACCATGGTTCCTGCCGACGGCCAGCACTCCGCCTCCGGTCCCGCCGAGTTCGCGCGGGCGGCGCATCCCGTGGACCTCACTCCCTTCATCCGCGCACTGGCGGCGGGCCGCTCGCTCGAGCGCGCCGAGATGGAGGATGCCTTCCGCTCGATCATGTCGGGCGAGTCGCACCATGCCGAGATGGGCGGACTGCTGGCGCTCCTGGCGACGCGCGTCCCGACGGAAGCCGAACTTGCGGGGGCCGCCGCCGTGATGCGCGCCAACGTCGATCGCCTCGACACCGGCATCCCCCCCGAGCGGCTCCTGGACACCGCCGGCACCGGCGGCACGGCCAAACTGTTCAATGTGTCGACGGTGGCGGCGATCGTCGCCGCGGCCGCCGGTGCCAAGGTAGCCAAGCACGGCAACCGCAGCCGCACGGGGCGCGGCAGCGCCGAAGTGCTGGGCGCGCTCGGCGTGAACGTCGATGCCGGCCGTGCCGCGCAGCGCCGATGCATGGACCGTGCCGGCATCTGCTTCTGCTTCGCCATCCACCACCACCCGGCAGCGCGGCACGCCATGCCAGTGCGCAAAGCACTCGGTATCCCCACCATCTTCAACCTGCTCGGTCCGCTCACCAACCCGGCCGGCGCACGGCGGCAGGTGATGGGCGTGTACGCGCCGCAATTCGTGATGCCGGTGGCGCGCGCGCTGGCGGAGCTCGGGGTTGAGCGCGCGCTGGTGATCCACGGCACCGACGGCCTCGACGAGGTCTCGATCACCGCCCCCACGATCGTGGCGGAGGTCAACGGCACGTCGGTCACCGAGCGACGCATCGATGCCCGGGCACTCGGCCTGCGGGAGGCCCCACACGAGGCCCTCACGGC
>JBJOIF010000070.1:0-17663 GCA_046047335.1 Planctomycetota bacterium
TTCCACGGCGAGCACGAGATGCTCCGCTACCTGTGGCGCCTGCAGGGCAAGGACCTGAGCCTGGTGCACAGCATGATCCCGCTCGGCTCATGCACGATGAAGCTGAACGCGACGAGCGAGATGATCCCGGTCACGTGGCCCGGTTTCGGCAAGATCCACCCGTTCGCGCCGGCCGACCAGTGGAAGGGCTACGCCGAGCTCTTCTCGACGCTTGAGCAGTGGCTCTGCGAGGTCACGGGCTTTGCGGCGGTGAGCCTGCAGCCCAATGCGGGTTCGCAAGGCGAGTACGCGGGTCTGATGGTCATCCGGGCGTACCACCGCCATCGCGGTGAGCCGAACCGGACGGTGTGCCTCATCCCGGACAGTGCGCACGGCACCAACCCGGCGAGCGCGGTGATCGCGGGCATGACCGTGGTGCCGGTCGACAGCGACGCCGAGGGCAACGTGGACCTGGCTGACCTCCGCAAGAAGGCCGAGCTCCATTCCAAGGACCTCGCGGCGGTGATGGTGACCTACCCGAGCACGCACGGCGTGTTCGAGGACCGCATCCGTGAGCTCTGCGACATCGTGCACCAGCACGGTGGCCAGGTCTACATGGACGGCGCCAACATGAACGCGCAGGTGGGCCTGACGCGGCCGGGCGACATCGGCGCCGACGTGTGCCACCTGAACCTGCACAAGACCTTCTGCATCCCGCACGGCGGTGGCGGTCCGGGGATGGGGCCGATCGGCGTGGCGGCTCACCTGGCCGACTTCCTGCCCGGCCATCCGGTGCTGCGGCCGACCACGGCCGGCAAGCACGCGATCGGGCCGATCAGCGCGGCGCCGTACGGAAGTTCGAGCATCCTGACGATCAGCTGGATGTACATCGCGATGATGGGAGGCGAGGGCCTGCGGCGCGCGACCGAGGTGGCGATCCTGAACGCCAACTACATGGCCAAGCGGCTCGAAGGGCACTACCCGATCGTGTTCACGAACGGCAACGGCCGCTGCGCCCACGAGTTCATCGTTGACCTTCGGCCGTTCGACCAGTCCGCCGGCATCAAGCCCGACGACGTGGCCAAGCGCCTGATGGACTTCGGATTCCACGCGCCGACCATGAGTTGGCCCCTGCCGGGTTCGCTGATGATCGAACCCACGGAGAGCGAGAGCAAGGCCGAGTGCGATCGGTTGTGCGACGCGTTGATCGCCATCCGCGAGGAGATCCGCAAGATCGAGTCCGGGGCGTGGACCAAGGAGAACAACCCGCTCAAGCACGCACCGCACACCGCGGCCGTGGTGTCGGCCACGCAGTGGGACCGGCCGTACTCGCGCGAGGAGGCGGCGTACCCGGCACCGTGGCTGCGCGCGTGGAAGTACTGGCCGCCGGTGGGCCGCGTCGACAATCCCTACGGCGACCGCAACTTGGTGTGCACCTGCGACAGCGTGCGCGCCTACGCGTAAATTGGTCCCGCTCCTCCGGGACCAATTTGCGGCGCTTGCGACTCCCGAGCAAAATGGTCCGGGAGGAGTGGGACCAATTTCGTGAGCATCTTCCCCCTCCCCATCTTCGAGCGCGACGAGGACCCTGCGCATCGTGACGCGCTCACCGATGCGGAGGCGTACGCCCGGCTCAAGCCCCCGACGTCCATCGTCGTCAAGTTCGGGTCCATGCGCCTCATCGGCGAGTACCCCTACGACGGCGACGCCAAGCCGGGCTGCGGCAGCAAGCTGGTCGCCAAGACGCATCGCGGCACCGAAGTCGCCGAGATGCTCACCACCACCTGCCCCAACTCGGGCTGCTCCAAGAGCATCAGCCGCCGCGAGATGCTCGAGTACGTCGAGAACTCCGGCGGCAAGGACTACCCGTTCCACACCAACGGCCGCATCCTGCGTGTGGCCACCGTCGAGGACCTGAACGACTGGGCGGCCACCCGGGAGCGGTTCACCCGCACCGAACTGCTCGCCGTCCGCGAGCGCGCCAAGTCCATGGGATTCACGATGAAGATCGTGGAGGTGGAGCCGACGTTCGGCGGCGAGCACGTCACCGTGCACTACCTCAGCGAGGAGCGCGTGGACTTCCGTGAGCTGGTCCCGGCGCTCGCGCGCCACTTCGGTGCGCGGGTCGAGATGCACCAGATCGGCGCGCGCGACGAGGCCCGCCTCACCGCCGACTACGAGAAGTGCGGCCAGCACTGCTGCTGCAAGAACTTCCTGAAGGTGCTGAAGCCGGTGAGCATGCGCAGCGCCAAGACGCAGAAGGCATCGCTTGACCCGCTCAAGATCAGCGGGCGGTGCGGGCGTCTGATGTGCTGCCTGCGCTACGAGGACGAGACCTACGAGGAACTGAAGAAGCGCCTGCCGCGCAACAAGACCCGGGTCGGCACGAGCGAGGGTCCGGGGATCGTGGTCGATTCGAAGATCCTGGTCCAGCTCGTCCTCGTGCGGCTCGAGCACAATGGCCAGGAGATCGCGGTGCCGGTGGAGGAATTGCTCCCCCCCGATGCCTGCCCGCAGCCCCCTGCGCCGCCGGACGCGTTCCGCGGCATGGATCGACGCGCCGTGGAGCGCAAGCTTCGCGAGCGATCGGGCCCGCCCGCGAGCGGATCCGCCTCCACAGGTTCGCCGAAGCCCTCGAAATCTCCGCCGGAAGCCCCCGCCCGCGCCGATGCCGCCGCGGCACCAGGTGCTACCTCATCGGATTCGCCCGCCGACCCCGCCGGTGCCGCCAAGCGCAAGCGCCGACGTCGCCGCCGTCGCGGCGGCGGCGGTGGCGGCGGTGACGCTTCGGGGCCCGGCGCGCCGTCTGCAGACTGACCGCGCCCACCATCCCGATACGATCCGGCCATGCCGTCCCCCGCGAAGCCGCAGAAGGCCGAGACCGACGTCATCGGCACGCTGATGTCACTGACCGTGGCGTTCACGCTGGCGATGGCGTTCCGCAGCTTCGTGCTCGAGGGCTTCGTGATCCCGACGGGCTCGATGGGCCCCACCCTGATGGGTGCGCACGTGCGCCTTCGCAGCCCGGCCACGGGCTACGAGTACCCCGCGGACAGTTCCACAGCCATCGGCATGCTGGTCCACGGCGACCAGCGGCAGATGCCGATCTACGACCCGATGCTCTCGCTGCGCGACCCGATCGGCATGGCCCCACCCGTGGCGCTGGCGTCGCAGACCCGCGCCGGCGACCGGGTGCTGGTCCTCAAGCCGCTGTACCTGGTCAGCGACCCCAAGCGCTGGGACGTGGTGGTCTTCAAGAACCCGGCCGATCCCGTGGGTGCGTCGCAGAACTTCATCAAGCGGATGGTGGGTCTCCCGAACGAGACGCTGGTGCTGCTCGACGGCGATGTCTTCACCGGGCCGCCCGACGCGGCGCCCGCTGCACTGCGCGTCGCCCGCAAGCCGGAGCACGTCCAACGCGCGGTGTGGCAGCCCGTCCACGACTCGGACTGGCAGCCCGTGGTCCCTGCCGAGGCGCTCGACAGCGCGCTGCGAGCGAAGTGGGACGGCGGCCCGTGGCGGTCGGAGTCGACGGGCTGGACGCTCTCCCCCTCGCGGAAGTGGTCCCACGCGGCAGGCACCGCCGCCCTTCGCTGGGATGTCCAGGACTGGCCGATCGATGACCTGAACACCTACAACCTGCTGCGCCACTCGTTCGACGCGTCGCGACGCTGGCCGAAGGGGATCGGTGATCCCGGCGCACGCCAGGAGTACGCCTTCGCCACCAGCGACCTGCGCCTGGCCACCGCCATCGACTGCAGCGACATCCGCGGGTTCCGCACCACCTTCTCGCTCCGGGCCCGCAGCCGCGTCTTCCAGTTCACCGTGGCCGGCGCAGGCCAGGTGAGCTGCAGCATCACCGACGCGGACTCGGGCGAGCCGCTGGGATCGTCCGAGGCATCGTTCGCCCCGCGCGCCGACGGCTTCATGGCGCTCGAGTTCTGGCACGTCGACCAGCAGCTCTGGATCTTCGTCAACGGGCGCATCGCGCTGCAGATGCCCTACGACTACGCGTCGCTCGACCAACGCCTCCTGTGCAGCCACGTTGGCCGCACGGTGGAGCAGTACCAGCGCCGGCCTGCGGAGACGCGTGCGCCCACGCCGCCGCAGCTCGCGTGGTCGTTCGATAGCGCTGCGCCGTTCACGCTGCACCGCGTCCGTGTGGACCGCGACCTGTACTACCGGCCGGTGCTGCACGATGCGAACAACCAGTTCCCGTCGAACGGCGAGTACCTGAGCGGCCCCGGGCTTGGATGCGACTACGCCAATCCTGCGCGCCTCGGGCCCACCGACTACATGATGCTCGGCGACAACTCCGGGGCCAGCCGCGACAGCCGGATGTGGGGTCGCGCCCACCCGCTCACGCTCCGCACGTTCGGCGACGCGCAGCCCGGCATCGTTCCCGAGTCGATGATCGTCGGCAAGGCGTTCAGCGTGTACTTCCCGGCGCCGATCTCGATGTCGCCCGGCGGCACCGCGTTCATCCCCGACTTCGGCCGCGTGCGCTTCATTCGCTGACCGGCGGTACGCCCGCGCCTGCGCCCGGGCCCGCGCCGGCCCCCGCGTTCGCACCACCCGCCGTTCCCGCCGCGCGGACCGCCTCGATTCCCGCCATGTAGTCGGCGACCGCCGTGGCCATCCGTTGTCCGCCATCGACGAACTGCACGCCGCGCACGGGGTCCCAGCGACGGAGCCGCGCGCGCACGTCCTCGATCGGGAGGTCGCGGTCGAACGGATCTTCCTTCACCTGCTCGCCGCGGAATCGTTCGTGCGCCGCACGCACCGCCGCCACGCCCTCGGCCGGATACAGGTCGCCCACGCCGACCAAGGTGCCCGGGTCTTCGTCGGCGCGCGCATCGTCGGCATCCTGCGATGCCCACGCCACCAGCGCAAACACGGCGCTCGGACCGCGCGAGCGGAACACCTGCACCAGTGGCTCCAGGGTCCGCAGGTCGGCCGGCGTGTTCCGGATCCATGGCATGTTGAATCGAAGCACGCGCGCCGCATCCCGGTCGATCGCCCGCCGGAAGCCGAACGGGTCATCGGTGGGCATGGTCGCCATGGCCCGCTGCAGCTCGTCCACCGACTCCTTGGGGAGCGCCCCCTCGCGGGCCGCTTCCGTAACTGCGCCCGCGGTCTCGCGCCAGATGGCTTGGGCCGCGGTGGCGCGGGCAAACGACGGCTGCGTCGACAGCAACGCCGCCACGCGGAATCCCACGACGGCGGCAGGCACCACGGCCCGCGGGTCGTGCGACGCCCGCACCCGCGTCAGCGCCTCGGCGAGCGCCATGCGCACGGCACCACGCACGCCGCCGAGGAGCCGGACGTCAAGCGAGGGAATGTCCTGCCGATTGCGCAGCACGGTGAAGTCGCAGGTGGTGCACCGAATCGCCTCACCGAGCGGTTTGAACACGGCGACGTCCGCGCGCCCAAGCACCTCGGCGGCTCGATCGCGGCGTGCGTCGTCGAGCGCTGCGGGCGCCACGCGCAGCAGTTCGACCGATTCCTGATCCTCGCGGAGCAGGCTGCGCGCGCCCGCGCTGGCGCGTGCCAGCAGCAGCGCGGCGTTCAGCACCGCTTCCCGCGGCATGGAGCCTGCGGCGATCGCCTCGAGCCTGCCCAACAGGATTGCCAGTTCCTGCGCGCTGCGCAGCTTGCTCTCGTACACGTTGCCCAGCGACGGCATCAGTGCCTTCGCCAGCGGACCGAGCCGCCCCGACTCCGCCATCCGCTCGATCCGCCCGATCTCGGCGCGGGCCGCCTGCGGGTCGGGGTTCGCGAACGCGGCGGCCGCTCGCTCGAAGGTCCCCTTGAGCGCCGCCACCTGCTCGCGCGCGGCTTCCGGCGTCAGGGCACGCATGGCCTGCGCCGCGCGGGCGTCCTCGCCCGCCAGCGAATCCGCCGCCAGCCCAAGCTGCTGCGCGGCATCCGGGCCGCGCAGCGTCGCGTCCATCATGGTCCATTCGCCCATCACCGCATCGGCGTATCGGAACGGATCCTCGCCCTTCAGGGGGCGAAGCGCCTCAAGCAGCGCCTTGGCCTCGTCTTGCCCGACGGCGCCCGAATCAATCACCAGGTGCGCGGTGTCCGTGAACAGGCCACCGCCGATCGCCGAACCCACCAGCGAACTGATCGTGACCTGGTCGCTTCCCAGCTGCGGGCCCATGAGCCCCATCGACATCATCGACTGCAGCGCCTCGTCCTTCTGCCCGGCGTCGAGCTGCGCGAAGATCGCCGCGCGCTGCAGACGCGCCGCCTGCCGAAGGTGCGACAGGTGCGGCAGGAGCATCGCGAATCCATCGGAGCGCTCGAGCCCCCAATCCACCGTCCGCGCGCGGGCGCCCGCGTCGAGTCGTGCGCGCGCCGCCTCCGTGACGGTCATCAGCCGCTCGAGCCGGCCGCGTTGGTCGGGTTCGATCGGATAAGTCAGGTCCGCGAGGAATGCAGCGTCCTCGTCCGAGATGATCCGGTGGGTGGTGGTCCACCCGAGCATCGCGAACGCGTCGCGGTACATGGCGGCGCCGTTGGCCGCCGAGGCCACACCTCCGCCTGCAGAATCGCTGCCTGCCGCCGCCGGCGGGCCGTCCGCCGGGGAGACGGCCATGGGCGCCGATCCGGCGTGCGCGGCTCTGCTGCCCACGCTCAGGACGAGCACCGCCGCACACGCCAGCCGCCATGCCATGGATCGACGCATCATCACGGGCAGAGGCTATCCGCGTGGTACGGTTCTTCGGCTCCATGGTCCACCACCACGAACGGCGATTCCACGGACTGGACCTGCTGCGGGGGTCCATGATGCTGCTGGGGGTGGTGCTGCACTGCGCACTCACGTACATGGACGGCCCTGCCGACGGCGGGTGGCCTCTGCGCGACCCGGATCGTTCGGGCTGGGCTGGGCTCGTGGCGCTCTCGATCCATGTCTTCCGGATGCCCGCGTTCTTCCTGTTGGCGGGCTTCTTCGGGTCGCTGGTGGTGGCGCGTCGTGGGCTGTGGTCGTGGGTCCGCGATCGCTTCGCCCGGATCGTGGTGCCGATGGTGGCGTCGTGGGTCGTGCTGTTTCCGGCCACCAAGTTCGCCTTCGTCTACGCGGTCGCCCGGATGCCCGGCGACGAGGCACAGCGTGCGCTGGCTGAGACCTTCCGGAGTTCCGTGCTCGAGCATCCATGGGCCAATGCTGGACCGATCCACCTGTGGTTTCTCCTGTACCTGAGCTACTTCTGCGTGATCGCGGCCGCGTGCGCGTGGGCCATCCGCGCGTTCCCGCAAAGCGTGCGCTCGGCCGCCGCCGATGCGTTCGCCGCATGCTTTCGTGGATGGCGCCGCGCGGTGACGATCGTGGCGCTGACGGCCGTCACCGTGCTGCCCATGCTGCCGATGGGCGCTCCCGGCGTGGACACGCCCGATTCCTTCCGCCTGCACCCGGGCGTGCTCCTCTGCTACGGCACGTACTTCGCGGTGGGGTGGATGTTCGGGCTCCGGCCGCACGTCCTTGACACCCTGCAGCGGGGCGCATGGTGGCGCTTGGGCGCCGGCGTGGCGGCGATGCTCCTGTCGGTGGTCCTTTCCATCGTGTGGTTCGTGTTGCGCGGCGAGGGGCGTACAGCGGACGATCCAGCGATGCTCGCGCTGCACGCCACCACGCAGGTCACGGTGGCGCTGGCGGCATGGCTCTCCATTCTCGGTGGCATAGCGGTGGCCGAACGCCATTGGCGCACGCCACGGCCATGGGTGCGCGCGCTGGTGGACTCGTCCTACTGGATCTACCTGGTGCACCTTCCCGTGTGCATCGCGGTCACCGGAATGCTCATTCCGTGGAGGGCCAATGGCACCATGAAGATGATCATCGCGATCGGAATCTGCGCAGCGGTGCTGACCGTGGGCTATCGGTCAACCCGCGCGGTACTGCCGCGCCGCGCATGAACACATCACGGAGCCTCGACCCATCGCGCCAGCCGACCGCGTGGGGCGAACCACACCCAGTCGATGCGCGGAATCTCGTCGGCCCAGTTCGATGGGGAACGGTCGTCGCGGCGAAGGGGCAGGGTGGTGGCTCGTGGACCACCCCAGGCGGCATCATCCCGTGCGTCCGGAACCCCGCCGTCGTCGCGGCCGTCCTCGCCGGTGGACCACATCCGGAATCCATCGGCATCGGTGGCCATGTGGATGGGTGCGTCGGTCCACGGGTCGAGTGGAACGGAGGAAAGGTAGGTGGGGACGAGGTCCTCCGGCCGACGGGGCCAGGTGCCGGCGTCTGCACGGAATCGAAGCACCGCGCACACGGTGGCGGCAGCCTCTCGACGCGCGCGATCGACGGCAAAGTTGGTCGCTGCCTTCCCGAACGACGGCATGAGCAGGCGAGGCAGCAGCAAGTTCACGGGAGCCGCGGCAATCGCCGCATGGAACTCAAGCTCCATCGCGTCGGCCACGGCATGCTCGCGTAACGGGAGCGCACTGGCCTTCTCCGCGCGCGTCGCCCACTCCTCGATGAAGTCGTGCGTCGTTCGTCGATCCGCCACCATGAGTGCCGCCGCAGGCCCGGACAGCGTCGCCGCCGCAAGTGAAGCGGCATGCAGTGTGCTGTCGGCATGCCGGTCGTGGACCCCGACCCCGTGGCTGGTGGCCATGAGCGGAAGCAAGGTGTCCCGATCCAGCCGGAACCATCCATTGCCCCGGCCATCATCGGTGTAGAGCCGCTGCTCCACGTCAAGCCACATCAGTCGGTCCGTGCCGAGGTCGAGTTGCCCCAACGCAGGAGGCACGCACTCGAACGCACGCTGCAGCCGCGCGAGCTGAGCACCGTCGAGGAGATCGGGCTTCCACTCCAGAGCGGCCATGGCCCGCTCGATGGCCAGGCCACGGATGGCCATGCCGACCAGGTCGCCGATCAGCACGCGCCCGTCGGACAGATGCACCGACATGCGCATCATCGCCTCGATGTCCGCCACAAATCGGTCGCCATCCCCGACCTCCGCGCCGCGCATCGCGTCGACGGCCAGGAAGCGAGCGGCGTGCCGTGCCGAGGCCAGTTGCGGCAACAGGATTCCGAGCAGGGGGAACCGCGTCGGATCATCGCGCGTGGCGATCAGCTCATCCATGTGCTGCACCGCATCGGTGCCGAACAGGGGAGCATCGACCTCGCCCAGCGCACTGGCCACGGGGTAGCCGAACACCGGCCGCGCGGCGGCCGCACGCAGCACGTCGAGAGCGGCTCGGTGCTCGGGCAACTCCGCCCACTCGACGGCGGCGGTCCATTCCGGTGCGCCGGGCATCGGCGTTGCACCGATCGCCTCGGCGCCCTTGGATTGACGTTTCGCGTCGTCGACGCCCAGTCCGAGCGCCAGAAATGCCTGGCGGTACAGCGGCCATGCATCGTCCTCGGGCGTGGCGGGCACGGCGAGTCGATCGCGCATGGCCGCCAGCGTGTCCACGTGGACGGATGGCGACTTGAGGGAAAGGTAGGCAGCGAACGTGGCGTACAGAAGCACGAGTGCAGCGATGGCTCCGCCGGTGAGCCGCAGTGCCTGCATGAAGGCTCGGTCGAGCGGGCTTCGCTTGGCGATGGCGGCGCGGCGCAGGTCCCGCGCCGAAGACTTGGGGTCGCCGAAGGTGTCCAAGGCCTGCTGCGCCGTTCGGCCGGCCGCGATGGCTTCCGCGAAGTGTGAACGCAACTCGCGCTCTACGTCCCGTCGCTCGGCGCGGCGCAGCCGCGTGAGGCGAGCCACCTGCGCCGCCATGGCGCCGAGTGCGGCGGGCAGCTCGGGAGCGGGAGACTCCGCCGCGGGCGCACCCGGGGCGCGCGAGTCCGGCCCGCTCATGCCACGGCCCCGATCGGCAATCCACGCGTGAGCCCCAACGCGCCCATGGCGGTGGTCAGCCGGTGCCACGTGGCGGCATCCTCGGCCAGCCGCGTCCGGCCCGCGTCGGTCAGCCGGTAGTACTTGCGGGGACGGTTGCCCGATTCGTCCCAGCGGGCGACCACCAGGCCCTTCGCCTCCAGGTTGTAGAGCATGGGGTAGAGCGTGCTCTGGCCCATCGCCAACACGCCGTCGGTGCGGCGCTCCAGGGCCTCCACGATCTCGTAGCCGTACATCTCGCCCCGTTCCAGAAGCTTGAGGACGGCCGTCGGGCCCGCGCCACGCAGGAATTCACGTTCGATCATGGATGACCTCCTAGACTATGTCCGACATAGTATACGGAGCAGCCTAGGTCCGGGATGCGATCCCGTGCCGGATCTGGGCGGAATCTTCCGATGCGGACCCAATCGGGGGTTATGTTCAACTCTTCCATGAGCTTCTCCCCCAGATCGAGCGGCCCATGGGCCCGATGGCACGTGGCCGCCCCGGTGGCGTTGGCGGTGGTGCACGCGGCCTCCGCCCAGCAGTTCGTCCAGGAGACGTCGACGCGGTTCCCGACGCAGACCGATTACACGAACCAGTGCACCGCGGTCGACATCGACGGCGACGGCGACCTGGACATCGTCTGGGCGAACGGGCAGGGGTACTCCTCGCAGGGCGCGGCGCTGCCCGTGCGCATCTACGTGAACAATGGCTCGGGCGTGTTCGCCGACGAGACGTCGACGCGAGCGACGGGCATCACCGGGTGGTACCGCGGCGTCGAGGCAGGCGACATCGACCGGGACGGCGATTGGGACCTGGTGCTCGCCAACGATTTCAACAAGCGGCCGCAACTGCTCGTGAACGACGGTACGGGACGGTTCACGGACCAGACTGGATCGAGGCTTCCTGCGTTCACGATGTCGAGCGCGCGTGCGCAGTTTGGTGACGTGGATGGCGACGGTGACCTGGACCTCGCGTTCTGCAACAACGGCACCACGCGATTCGGCAGCGGGCAGCCGCGCCTCTACCTGAACGACGGCACCGGCGTGTTTGCCGATGCAACGTCGCTCCTGCCGGCCGGCAACGTCTCGCAGCAGATGGACATCCTGTTCCTGGACGTTGATAACGATCTCGACCTCGACCTGTTCTTGGCCACACGCGCCACGGCGCCCAACCAGAGTCGGCTCTGGAAGAACGACGGCACCGGCCGGTTCAGCCTGCAGCCGGGGATCCCCAACGACTCCGCCGCCTACAGCTACGACGCCGGGGACATGGACGGTGACGGCGACCTCGACCTGATCGGCATCAATGCGGGGGCGTCCAACGGCGAGCTGCTGCTGCGAAACAACGGCGACGGCACCTCGTGGACCAACGTATCCGCGCAGATCTCTCCGAATCCTGCCGTGGATGACAACGACAGCCGGTTCGTCGACCTGGACATGGATGGCGACCTCGACCTGGTGATTGGGAGCCTCGGCAGCCGCGACCGCATCTACCTCAACAATGGCTCGGGATCGTTCACCGAGACCACTGCGCTCATGGCGGCGGTCTCGGACTCGACGATCGACATCAAGGTTGCCGACTTCGACAACGACGGTCGGTTCGACATCGTGACGGCGCAGGGCGAGAGCGGCTCGTTCCAGAACCGGATCTTCATGAACGTCACTGGACCCGTCGACACGCGGGCGCCGCGCGTGGTGACGCTCGAGCAGGTGTCCGTCGGGCGAGAACCCGTCGATCATGTCGTGCGGGCCAACATCTGGGACGACATGACGAGCGACCGCGGGTTCCATGACCGCGGCGTGACGCTGCGCTGGTCCGTCGACGGGGAAGCGGAGCAGAGCACGCCCATGGCCTGGAACGGCAACAACCAGTGGCGCGGCGTGATTCCCGCCGGACCCGCATCGGCGCAGGTGCGCTACTGGGTGACCGCGCGCGACTGGTCGAACAACGTGGGCACCAGTGCGGAGAAGTTCTTCACCGAGCCCGGGCCTCCGCCTCCGCCCCCGGTGACGGGGGACCTGAACGGCGATCGGGTGGTGAATGGCGCCGACCTCGGCATCATGCTCGCGGAGTGGGAGGGCGGAGCATCGAGTCCCGCCGATCTCAATGGCGACGGCCGCGTGGACGGGCTCGACCTCGGCGTCCTGCTGGCCAACTGGACGGCGTAAGTCGTGCGGGCCGGCGGACGTCCCTTACGCTGACGCCATGGACCCCCGCGAACTCCAGGCGATCAACGCCCGCGTGCGCGAGGTGGCCGATCGCATCCAGCCGCTCCTGGAGCCGCACCCCGGCTTGGCCCGGCGGAACGCCCACGCGCACGTGTGGCTCGGCCTCAAGGTGATCTTCGGCGACGACTGGCGCGACCGCGCGGCGCCGGCCAGCGTGCGCGCGTTCCTCGGCTGGATGGACGCCAACCCGAACGCCGACTACGACGACTACGCCGGCCCCCGCGACGAACTTACGGCAGGGGAGCGGGGGGAGTTGTTTTAGCCATTCACCCCGCCTTCGACGGGTCGTAGTTGGCGCGGTGTCCGCGGTTGGCTCGGTACCAATCGATCGTCCGTCGCAGGCCGTCCTCGAACCCGACCTGCGCGCGCCAGCCGAGGAGCTTCGCCGCGCGTTCGGTGTCGAGGCAGCGCCGCGGCTGGCCATCGGGCTTGGTGGGATCCCAGCAGATCTCGCCTTCAAATCCCGAGAGCCGGGCGATCAGCGTGACCAGATCCTTGATGGTGATCTCCATGTTGGTGCCGAGGTTGATCGGCACCGGCTCGTCCATGGACTCTGCGGCGCGAACCAGTCCCTCGGCGGCATCCTCCACGTAGAGGAACTCGCGGCTCGCGCTGCCGGTGCCCCAGCAGAGGATGTGATCGGCCTTCGCCTCCTGGGCCTCGACGCACTTGCGGATCAGTGCCGGGATCACGTGCGAGGTCTGCAGGTCGAAGTTGTCCCATGGGCCGTAGAGGTTCACGGGAAGCAGGTATGCGGAAGCCAGACCATACTGCCGGCGATATCCATCGAGCATGACCATGGCGGCCTTCTTGGCCACGCCGTAGGGCGCGTTGGTTTCCTCCGGATAGCCGTCCCAGAGATGCTCTTCGCGGAACGGGACCGGCGTGAACTTCGGGTACGCGCAGATGGTGCCCGTCTGCACAAACTTCCGGATGCCGTGCAGCCGCCCGTGCTCGATCAGGTGCAGCGCCATCGCCATGTTGGCGAAGAAGTAGCGCCCGGGATTCGCCTGATTCGCACCGATGCCGCCGACCTCCGCCGCCAGGTGGATGACCACGTCGGGCGTGGCGTCCGCGTACAGGCGCACCACATCGGCCTCGCGGGTGAGGTCGTAGTCGCGTCGACGCGGGATGAACACGTTTGTGGCGCCTCGCGCCGCCAGGCGATCGACCACCGCACGACCGAGGAACCCGGCGCCGCCGGTGAGCAGGATTCGGGAGGAAGGGAGATGCATGGTGGTCATGTCGAGCCTCCGCCAGTCTCCCATGGATCGGCTGGCGATGCCGTTCCACACTAGCATTCGACGTCAATGAGCAAGACGGCACTAATCACGGGCATCACCGGCCAGGACGGCAGCTACCTGACCGAACTGCTGCTTTCCAAGGGCTATGACGTCCACGGGATCGTGCGGCGGAGCTCAACCTTCAATACCGACCGGCTCGATCACATCTATCAGGATCCCCACCTTCCCGGAGCGCGACTCAAGTTGCACTACGGCGATCTCAACGATGGCAACAATCTGGCGAACATCATGCGCATGGTCAATCCGACCGAGGTCTACAACCTGGCCGCGCAGAGCCATGTCCGGGTGAGCTTCGACATGCCCGTCTATACCGCGGATACCGATGCGGTCGGCGCACTCAAGATCCTGGAGGCCGTCCGGGTCCAGCAGGAGGCGACGGGCCAGTCCATTCGCCTCTACCAAGCTTCAAGCAGCGAGATGTACGGCAAGGTGCAGGAAGTACCGCAGCGGGAGTCAACACCGTTCTGGCCGCGCTCGCCGTACGGCTGCGCCAAGGTGTTTGCCCACTGGATCACCGTCAACTATCGCGAGAGCTACGGAATGCACGCGTCATGCGGCATCCTTTTCAACCATGAGAGTCCGCGCCGTGGCGAGACGTTCGTGACGCGCAAGATCACTCGCGCGGTGGGCCGCATCAAGCTCGGGATGCAGCGCAAGCTGTATCTCGGCAACCTGGACGCGCTGCGCGACTGGGGCTTTGCCGGTGACTATGTGGAGGCGATGTGGCTGATGCTGCAGCAGCCGGCACCCGACGACTACGTGATCGCCACGGGCGAGATGATCAGCGTCCGCTCCTTCTGCGAGCTGGCCTTCGGGCACGTTGGCCTCGACTACCGCGACTTCGTCGAGGTTGATCCGCGCTACTTCCGGCCTGCGGAGGTCGAGCAGCTCCTCGGCGACAGCACCAAGGCGCGCCAGCAGCTCGGATGGGCACCTCGAGTCAACGTCCAGACATTGGCGACCATGATGGTCGAGCACGACCTTGAGCTTGCTCGCCGCGAGAAGACACTGCGCGACGCGGGTCACTCGATGCCCGACTCGACCGGGCATGACCAGTAGTCCCGCCCGTCACTTCAGCGTCGACAGGTACTCGACCACGTCGCGCACCTCGGCTGGCGTGAGGATGGTGCCCATGGCCGGCATGGAGCTCGGCGCGGCGTAGCCCTCGGCAAGGTGGGCGTTCGGATCAACCAGGCTGGCCACCAGCCCTCGGCGGTCGTGGCGCGTGCCGACGCTTGCGAGGCTCGGTGCGGCATGCCCGCCCGTCCCCTCCACCATGTGGCAGCGCAGGCACGCTGCCGCACTGTGGAAGTTGACGATCTGCCGGCCGCGGTCCGCATCGCCGCCTTCGTCGCAGAGTGCCCACGCGCCCAGTGCATCCGTGGCGGCAAGCGCGGCGCGAGCGTCCTGCGCCCGCGCCGCGAGCGCCGGGAATCGATCCGCGGCAGCAAGTGCATCGATCGCAAGCGCACGTGCCAACGCTCCCCTCGCCAGCGCATCGATGGCCGCCGCCGTGGCCTCCTGCGCGCCTGGGGACTGCAACTGGGCGAGCGCGGCGAGCGCCGCCTGCTGCTCGGGCACGGATGCATCCTGGAGTGCCTCCAGCAGCATGGGCTCGCCGCGGGCGGGGTCGATGCGGGCCACCACCGCGCGCGCCTGGCTGCGGAGCTTCGGCTCCGTGGACGCGAGCGCAGCCTTCACGGCGTCGTCCAGCTTGGCATCGCGGTCCTGGGCCAGCTGCAGCAGGCACGCCACGCGCTCGTCGGTTGGCTTGGAGGCATCCTGCACGGCGGCAAGCGCCGCGCCCGAATCCATGGGTACCGCATAGGCAGCGGCCAACTCACGCGCCACGGTGCGCACGGCCGCCGGGGCGTTCGTGGCCAGGCTCGGCAGGCGCTGCTTGAGCACCGCCACATACGCCTCGCGGTCTCGCGCAGAGGCATCCACCGGACGCCAGTGCCCGATCACCCGATCTCGGGGCGCAGGCGCGAGGAACTCGGCCAGCGCCTCGATTGCATCAAGCCGTGCCTGTGTTGGGAGCTCTTGGTTTGCGGCCATGGCCGCAAGCGCGGCGGGAGAGCCCGGGGCACCGACGCGAAGGTTGGCATCGGTCACGCGCCGAAGGAGGGGAAGCATCGTGACGTCACCGGCATCCGCGCCAATCGGGTGTTCACGCCGACCGTTGGGATGGATCACGCCGATCGACAGGTGGTTGCCTCCGCCGCCTTGGAGTGATCTCGCGTCGAGCTTCACCTGCTGGCCAGCGGCCAGTGCCACGGCCACGCGCTGCTCAGGCTGCGACTCGAAGTCGAGCGGGTTCACGTAGCCGCTCACGCGAGCCATGGACGCCGCGTCGACCCCTGCGGGCGTCACGGTCAGCAGGCCATCATCGTCGCTCGCCACGGCAAACACGTACTCGCCGTCCGCCGGCGCGGTGAAGGTTCCCGAGAGCCGCTGTACATAGTCGTCGCCTGCCTTGGCGTAGCCCACCGCCTCCTCGACGGTCTCGCGGCGATCCGCGGGGGTGCTCCACACCGGGTCATCCGCCAGGCGTGCCGTGGAGAATCCGGTCACGCCCTTCCACAGTTCGCGTTCGAAGGTAGCGCGCGGCGCACGCGAGGCCGATTCGGACATCGCACGCTCGTCTGGCGCGAACCGTTCCGCCATCGCCGCCAGTGCCGGCATGGCCTCCACCAGCTGCAGATCGTGGATGGCCCGGGCGGCCTCGGTGGCCACGCGCCGGTCGGCGTCGTGCAGCAGCCGGGCCAGCTGCGGGTCGGACGTGCGGCGCATCACCAGCACCGCGGCCAGCCGGTTCTGCGGGAATTGGTCGGCAGCCAGCTCATGGATCTTCTCGGGCTGGTCCATGAGCGCCAGTCCAAGCACGCCGGCGTGACGCAGGAACGGGTCCTGGTTGTCGTTCTCCCAGATCACGGCGGCGATGTTGGGGATGGCATCGGCGTGGCGCAGCTTGCCGAGGGCAATGCACGCCTGTGCGCGGTTCCGGAGGTCATCGTCGGCGAGCAGATCCACGAGACCATCGGCAGCGTTAGCCACGGCCGCATCCCCCGCCAACCGCGCGGCCAGCCGGCGGATCTCGGGGTCGTCATCGCCGAGTGCAGCCACGATGGCGGCTTCGCACGGCGCGCAGCGCTCACCGCCTTCGGCTTGCGCGGTGCGCCGGGCGCGCACGCCGAACGCCCACAAGGCATGCAGTCGAGTCGTGGCGGGCGCGGCGCGGTCGGCAAGCAGTGCAGCGAGCGGGGCCTCGGCATCGCGGCCACGCGCGGCCAGTTCCAAGTGCGCGCGCTGGCGGATGCGGATGTCCGGGTGCGAGAGGAGCTGCATCAGCAGGTCGAGCGACTGCCCGGACAGGCCCTCGCGGACCAGGTTCTGTGCGGTGCGGATGTTCACGTCCTCGATCCGGGCGGGATCCCACACCGTGTGGATCGCCCCGGTTTGGTCGCTGTACCACCCATCGCCGGCCCAATCGCTGATGTACATCCGGCCGTCCCAGCCGAAGTCGACGTCGGTGGCGAGCACACCGGTCACGAAGGGATGCGCGTCCACGACGGCGTAGCCGGCGCCCATGGGCTCCACGGCGAAGCTCAGCACCTGGCTATGCGGTGCGCTTCCCAGGAAGTCGCAGAGGAAGAAGTGGTTGTCGTAGCGCGGCGCGAGGCCGGTGCCCGGGTAGAAGCAGAAGCCCGATGGTCCGTCGCCCAAGTGCGCGATGGGCGGCAGTGTCCACGCCGGCCGCACGGCGTCGGTGGCGTCCCAAGTCCACCACGTTCGCTCCTGGCTCCACGGTCCGCGCTGGTTGGCGCCTTCCAGCGTCTGGTAGTTCATGTCCCAGCCGGTCTCGCCGCCTTCCATCACGTAGACGATGCGTGCGCGGTCGCCGGCATCGGAGTTGTTGTCGCCGGTGAAGAGGTCGCCCCACTGGTTGAAGGCCAGTTCCTGCGGGTTTCGCAGCGAATGCGCGAACACCTCGAGCCCGGAGCCATCGGGTTCGCAGCGAAAGACCGCGCCGGTGTAAGGGCGTGCGAGCACCGTTCCCTCCGGAGAGGTGACGTGGTAGCCGCGGTCGCCGATCGACCAGTAGATGCGACCGTCCGGCCCGTGCACCAGGCCGTGCATGTCGTGGCCACGAAGCGCCACCCGCACCCCGAAGCCGCTGAACACGCGCTCTCGCACGTTGGCGACACCGGTGCCGGTGGTGTCGCGGAAGCGCCACAGGTGCGGGATGCACGTGTACCAGAGCGAGCCATCGAGCCACATCACGCCCGCGCCGGTGCCGTCGAGCGGCTCGT
>JBJOIF010000071.1:0-6754 GCA_046047335.1 Planctomycetota bacterium
CCGTCGATGCCGCAAACAGCCATTCGTCACCCACGCGGACCAGGTCGACCTCCATGCTCGACTCACCGGCCTCGATCGTCCCCAGCCGGAAGCGGCCCGGATGAACGGGAGCATTCGCCTCCGACCCGGGGATCTGTGCAAAGTCGAGCCACAGGCGTTCGTCGAGCACCATCTTGAAGGCTCGGGCCAACCGAACGCGCGGTGCCGCTTCAGGCCAGCCGACGGTGGGCTCCTGGAGCAGTTCGGAGGCCTGCGACCACTCGCCTTCCCGAGCGAGCGTGATAAAGAGATACGCCGCGCCCCGCGGCGTGGCCGGGGTACGGTCGGGTACCGCGGGGGCCGAGGCCGCTCCGGCGGGAGCGGGTGCCGTCCCCGTGGCCGCAGGGGCCGAGGGCGTCTGGGCGCTCACGAGCGACGCGGACGTCGCGACGACAAGCACCGCCACGGCGATACGCGCGCCCAGAAACCACGGAGTGATGGATATCGGTCGCATGGATCCGCAATCGTAACCCCGGATCGGAGATTCCCCGGCCCGATCGCGCGGCGCGCGGCAATCTGTGATCGATGCCATTGTCACGCCAACGCATGACCCTCCACCGCATCGGACCGATGCTCCTGGCCGCACTCGTCGCCTGCTCCGGCGCCACCCACGCGCAGCTTGAGTACTCGCCGGTCGAGGCGCGGGCGCTCTCGGGCCAGCACCCCGTCTTCGGTGGCCAGATCTCCACGGGCGAGCGGTTCGGCCGCGCCTGCACGGGCCTCGGCGATGTGGACGGCGACGGCATTCCGGACATCGCGGTGGGTTCGCGCAGCGATCAGGATGGCGGCACCGACGCGGGGGCCGTCTACGTGGTGTTCATGAACCGCGACCTCACGCCGCGCGCCGCCGTCAAGCTTGGTGCGTCCGGCAGCGGCGGCATCCCCGACGGGACCATCTCGGCCGGCGACATGTTTGGCTACGGGGTGGCCGGAATCGGCGACCTCGACGGCGACGGCGTGCCGGACCTGGCGATCACCGCCCCGAACGCCGAGCGGCCCGGCCAAGGCACGAACGCCAACCGCGGCGCCCTCTTCGTGTGCCTGCTCGACGCCGACGGCACCGTGCGATCCATGGTTCGGATCGACGACTCCAGCGGTCTGCCGCTTGTCAACGGCGACTCGTTTGGGCAGGCGTGCGCGAATCTCGGCGACCTCGACGGCGACGGGCTACCGGAGATCGGTGTCGGCGCACCCGGCACCGACGACGGTGCGTTTAACGGTGGCGCGGCCTACGTGGTGAGCGTGGGACCCACGGGCGAGCTGCTTCGGCACACCCGGATCGGTGGAACCACGGCGCCTCGACTGCTCGCGCTCGAGGACGTCGACAACTTCGGTGGACGCGGCATGGCCACCGTCGGTGACCTGGATGGCGACGGTGCCGTGGAGGTGGCGGTGGGGTGCTACCGCGACGACGACGGCGGCCTTGATCGCGGTGCGGTCTGGGTGCTCTCGCTGCGCCCGGGGCCCAAGGGACTTGTGCTCGAACAGACGACCAAGCTCTCCGCGATCGATGGCGGTCTTCCCGGCCCGATCGCCGACGAGGATCTCTTCGGCATGACGGTGGCGCCGCTCGGCGACCTGGACGCCGACGGCATCCCGGATCTCGCCGTGGGAAACAACAAGTCGGACGTCGGCGGCACCGACATGGGCACGGTCTTCCTGCTGGGGATGGGCCGCGACCGCCGGGTGAAGTCTCAGGCGGTGGTGTCGGACGTCTCGGGCTTCCCGGGCCTCGACCTGGTGGCCGGTGAACGCTTCGGGCGTGCGCTCGCGAACTTCGGCGACATCCGCGGCGACGGCAGCACCGTCCTCGGCGTCGGCGCGGGTGCGGGACTCAACGGCGGCCGCCTGTGGTTCGTCACCGTGGCCACGCCGCGCAGCCCCGACTTCAATGGCGACGGCATCGTCGATGGCATCGACCTCGGCACCCTGCTGTCCAACTGGACGCTGCCGGGGCGCACCGACCTCGACTGGACCGGGCGGACCGACGGCGCCGACCTGGCGCGACTCCTGCAGCGGTGGTGAGCGCGGGATTACCATTCAAGAATGACTGAGCAGAACAAGAAGCACGTGGTCATCGTGGGCGGTGGCAGCGCCGGGATCAGCGTCGCGGCGCGGCTGCTGCGTGCCTCCGGCGCGCCGCGCGTCACGGTGATCGACCCATCATCCACCCACGACTACCAGCCGCTGTGGACGCTGGTGGGAGCAGGCGTGCTTCCCAAGGAAGAGGCCCGGCGCGCCGAGCGGGACGTCATGCCTGCGGGTGCGGAATGGGTGAAGGACGCCGTGACGGCCTTCGACCCGGCGGCGCGCACCGTGCACACGGCGGGCGGCCACGTGCTTGGGTACGACGTGCTGGTGGTGGCGGCCGGACTGCAGCTGGACTGGCACAAGGTGAAGGGCCTGGCTGGGCACGTCGGCCGCGACGGCATTTGCTCGAACTACTCGTTCGAGACCGTCGACAGCACCTGGCGCGCCATCCGCTCGTTCACGGGAGGCGACGCGGTGTTCACCCAGCCGTCCACGCCGATCAAGTGCGGCGGCGCACCGCAGAAGATCATGTACCTCGCCGAGGATGCGTTCCGGCGCCAAGGCGTGCGCGACCGGTCGCGGATCCACTTCTGGTCGGGGACGGCCGGGATCTTCGCCGTCGAGAAGTACGCCACGGCCCTGAAGGGCGTGCTGGCGCGAAAGGGCATCACCGACACGCACTTCCGGTCCGACCTGGTGGAAGTCCGCCCATCGTCACGCGAGGCCGTGTTCCGCCACTTGGACACCGGCCAGGAGAGCGTGCAGCACTACGACATGCTGCACGTCACGCCGCCGATGTCGGCTCCCGACTTCATCAAGTCGAGCCCGCTCGCCGGGCCCGCCGGCTGGGTCGAGGTCGATCAATTCACCTGCCGGCACGTGCGCCATCCCGAGGTGTTCGCGCTCGGCGACTGCGCCAACCTGCCCACGAGCAAGACGGGCGCCGCCATCCGCAAGCAGGCCCCCGTGGTGGCGGCCAACGTGCTCGCGCTGCTCCGGGGCACCGAGCCGAGCGACCGCTACGACGGATACACCTCGTGCCCGCTGGTCACGGGGTACGGCTCACTGATCCTGGCCGAGTTCGACTACTCGGGCAAGCCGGCCGAGACGTTCCCCTTCGACCAGTCGAAGGAGCGTTGGAGCATGTACCAGTTGAAGCGGCACATCCTGCCGCGCCTCTACTGGAGCGGCATGCTCAAGGGCCGCGCCTGACGCCGACGGGACGACCCGGATCGGGGTCCAGACGGAGCCACGCTGGAGCCACGCCGACGATGGCGAGCGGGCGGGCGCATGGCCCGACCGTCCTCACGTCCAGTTGGCGAGCAGCATGCCCAGGTCGGAGCCGTCGACGAGTCCGTCGCCGTTGAGGTCCGCCGAACCGTCGGTGCCCCACTGCGACAGCATCACGCCCAGGTCCAGACCATCGACGAGGCCGTCGCCGTTGAAGTCGCCAGGGGTCGACGGCGGCGCCGACGGGCCGAACACCGAGGCGGCCACCGTGGTGCCGGTCCCGGGGCGGAACAGGCCGATGGTCGCGCCGACGTCCGTGGGCGGACGGTCCGCATCGAACCAGAAGTTGTAGAGGGTGGCGAACCGCAGCGCGTTGCCGTTCGGGTTCGTGCCGAAGTCGCCGCCGGTCCAGGTCACCGCGCCGCCGGAGGTCGAGATCGACCAGTCGGTGGGATCGAACGGATCGCCCGAGTGGTAGTCGATGTCCTTGAAGCCGGCGTTCGTGATCGTCACGCCCGCGGGGACCGGCACGCTGAACGAGTTGCCGCTGCGGTGCGAGTTCAGATTCTGGATCGCGTACTCGTAGCGCCACGTGCCGTTGCCGTTGTCGGTGACCAGGTGGCCGACCAGGAATCGTCCGTCGCCCGGAACGTCGGCCGCATCGATCTTGACACCATCGACCACGCTCTTCCACGCCTCGATCGCCGGCTGCTGCCGCTGCGTGGTGCTGGTGAAGGACAGCGTGTAGGCACCGCTCGAGAACGTTCCCACCGTGAACCGGCGCCACGAGGCGTTGTTGTCGTCATTTCCGGCAGCGGCATCGTCGGCCGCGATGTAGTGGCCCTCGGCCAGGTAGAACGCGCCGCTGTTCTGCGCCGGGTCGAGGTCCGGGCCCTTCACCTGGATGCGGCGACCGATCGTGGACGGCGCCGGCGGCATGCCTGCGTTGTATGAGCCGGGGAAGTAGCCGGTGGACGCGTTCACCTCGGCGCGCGTGCCCAGTCCCGACTGGCTGCCGTTGAGGCCCGATGAGTACGGGTCCGAGCAGCCGACGCCAAGCCAGTTGCCACTGCTGGACGCCGAGCAGCTGCCGCACACGGTGCCCTGCAGCGCCGTGAATCCGTGCTTGCCCCACCCCATGCCGATCTGCTCGATGCGACCGTTCTTGATCCGGTACATGTTCTGCGGAATGAACGGGTGGCGGTTGTCCGGGGAGGCGAACCACTGCAACTGGGCGGTGCCGATGTTGCAGCTGGTGGTGCCGATGGCGTAGGCCATCACCGGGACGCCGCCCACCGAGACCGATCCGTACTTGGAAATGCCCACCAGGTCGCCGACGATCACGTCGGGGCCGGCCGGCAGGCCACCGGTGCCTGGATCCTCGCCCGGGGTCGCGTGCAACTGGCCGACCGTGAGGGCGGCACCGGCGAGGGCGAGCGAGCCGAACGTCAGGATGGTCTTGGTCTTCATGTCGGGGTCCGTATCGTGGTGGCGAAACTGTCTCACTCGGGGCGCGGCAGCAGCGTGCCGGCGAGCCGAATCACGTCATCCAATCCGTCGCAGGCTTCCGAGGCGCGCACGGCGGCCGGAACTGGATACGCCCCGAGCCTACCCTCGGTGCGCGCCATGTCCACCCGATTGCGCTCGGTGGCGATCCATGCGGCATTTACGCGCTCCGGGAGCTCTGGCGCGGCGAACCAGACGGGATCCACCCGCGGGTCCCCGGCACGAATCGTGCCTTCTTTCCCCGTCTCGGACCAGGCCGGAAACATCACCAGCACCAGACCCGCGGCAGGCTGGGACCAGAGCCGCTCCCCGGACTGCGAACCCGCGCAGGGCACGGCCTCGGCCACCTGCCGGGGCACCACGAACCCGGGATCGGCGCGCAGCACGACCAGGAATCCCGAGGTGACCGGGCCGCCATCGGCACGGCAACGGTGCGGAAACGGCGTGGCCACCGTGAACGGCTGCACGGCGAGCACCTCGAGCGGCGACGCGGGCGTGGTGGGGATGGCCGGCATGCCGCCCGGCGACTGGGCGGGCGGGCGCGACGGACCGGGGACCTCGGCGCCGGGCGCGATGGTCGGCGGAACGGCGGGCGCCGGAGCTTCCGGCCGGGGCGCGGCGGGGGACTCGGGCGCCACCTGGGCCGCCGCAAGCAGGATGAGGGTCACGCAGGTGCCGATCATGGTCATTCGTCCTCCAGCACGATGTCGTCGAGCACCACGCGGCCGACCGCGGAGCCGTTGGTTCCACCGAAGCGGAGCGCCACGGCGGTCACGGCACCGAAGTCGAAGTCACCGCCGCCGGAGCGCAAGTCACCCAACCGGATGCGCACCGTGTCCATTTCGAGCTGCCAGCCGGCCCCGGTGCCGTAGCCGGTGCGCTGGTACGGCTCCTCGAGGCCACCGCCGAAGGCCGCGATGCGCACCGAGCGCTCGCGCCCCGCCGCATCGCGAAGCACCACCGTCAGGTCAAGATCGCCGAGCGCTGCCACCGTGTTGGGATGGCGCGTGCCCTGCCCGGCCCGGAACGACAGGTACTTGCGTGCGGTGAGGTCCCGCAGCGCCACCGGGATCGACCACTCGATCGACGCCGCGGCGTTCCAGCTGAACACCAGTGCGCGCGATGACTCCCCCGCGCGCGTGCGCACGGCCCCGTTCAGCGGATCCGAGGTGAGCCACGAGAACGACGTGTTCAGGTCGTTGAGCTGCAGCTCGGCCTCGCTGGCCGTTCCCGTCCGCGTGACCGTACCGCCGGAGCTTGAGACGTCCAGGCTGGACGCCGTCTGGAAGTCATCGATCACCGCGTAGGTGCCGGGAGCGGCACGCCACTCCTTGGTGATGCCGATCGTCGCGGACTGCCCGGCGGGGCGCACCGCCTCAGACTGCCGCCACAGGGACTCGCCGCACGCGAGGTCGCCATACAGCGTGCGGCGGATCATGGCCAGGACCATGGCCTTGGTGACCGCCTGGGCACCGGCTGGCCCGATGGCCGTGCCGCTGGGTCCGGTGAAGTCGTTGAAGCCGCAGCAATTGAAGTCGTTGTGGTCGGCACCGTGCACGTACGCCGAGTGACGCATGCCGGTGGCGCGCTCGAACACGTTGAAGCTGTCGCCGATGTCGCTGTCGGGGCAGCCGCAGACGTCGCCGTCCGCGGCGCCGTAGAGCAGCATGTACGGCACGCCGTGCGGGTTCGCGCTGGCGGCGCCGAGGAAGTCGGTGGGGGCAATCGAGATCACCAAGCGGACGTGCTCGCTCGTGTAGCTCGGCGACGTGAACGTGCCATCGACCATGCGGTCGTACCCGCGCGCCACTCCCTCGCCGCCGCGAGAGTGACCGATCCACACGATGCGCGTCGGATCGACCTTGCCCGCGAGCACTCCTCCGCCGATGCCGGGGTGCTGCGCGATGAAGCTCTCGGTGTGCTCGAGGGTGGTGGTCGACGCGGTCTC
>JBJOIF010000072.1:0-5079 GCA_046047335.1 Planctomycetota bacterium
TGTTCGCGCATGCGGTAGGTGAGTTCGTCGATGCTGAAGTGCGAACTGGTGTCGTTCACCACATGATCGATCACCATCTCGGCAGGCTTGTTCTTGGCGGTCTTGAGGACGCCGGTCTCCAAGAGGGACTCCAGCATGCCGCTCGAGGCGCGGGTGATGTCCTGGATGTCCACCTCGCCGACGCTGATGATGCCCTCGGGGCTTCCGGACTCGATGTAGCGGGCCCGTTCGCACCCAGGCTGCACCAGGAGCAGCAGCGCGGAGGCGGCGAATGCGGACGGAACGATGCGGAGGTGCTGTGCCATGCGGGATTCCTTGGGTGGATGCCGTTCAGTCGGAGCGGCGGACCTGCAGCTTGAAGTCGGTGGCCGCCTCGGTGGGTCCGATCGAGCGGATCACGGTGGACCCGCCGTCCGGGACGTTGGTGGTCTTCCAGACCGAGGTCTGCGACTCGATCACCATGCCCCGTGCGTCGACCCAGTCGAACCGGTACGAGAACGACCGGTACCGGAAGCCGTTGTTCTCGACGTCCACCTGCACCTCCATCAGGCCCTGGGCGTTGCGCGCCATGCGCACCTCCTTGGCCGAGAGGAAGATCTCGGAGAGCAGGTCATTGACCCGCGTCTGCACCGGCGACGCCGAAGGCGACGGGCCCTCGCGCGACGTGGTGGTGTTGACGCTGCCGCAGCCGGCCAGCACGTGCAGCCCAAGGGCCGCGGCAGGAAGCGCAAGGACGGCGAACGCGTGGTGGAGCCGAGGGCGCATCACGGTGATTCTCCTGGGGCGGCGGGCGTGGGGATCGATTCGGGCGGCGCGGCGGACCCCGCCGCGGTCCCGCCACGGTACTGCAACACCGCCGGATGGGGCGCCGTGGACGAGGGCAGCGTCAGGAGCACGATGTTCGGTGCCCCGGGCGCCAGCGACAGCGTGCACAGCGTGCGGCCCACCTGCCCTTCCCCGCCGACGGCGTAAACGTCGAGCACGCCGTCCACCGGGGTGGGGATCCGCAGCAACGCCACCTGCTTGGGCATCGTGGTCCACGCGCGAAGGTCCGCGGCGGTGGACGCCGCCTGGTAGGCGATGCCAGCAATCTGCATCAGCACGCCGGCCGTGTTGTTCTGCTGGTACGCCGCTTGGCTGGCGGCCCAGGTGGCTGCGGCCTTCCCGGCCGACGACACGATCTCCTGCGTGACGATCAGCGGAAGCCGTGCATCGAACTCGGCCTCGACCGCGGCATCGAGGTCGGCGATGGTGGACGATCGCGCCCCGCCCGCACCGATGGAGGGCTCGAACCCACCTCGGCGCTCGAGCACCGGAAACGCCGCAGAGACGTAGTTGACGTTCCCGACCGGGATCGGGATGTCGAGCCGAAACTCCCGGTAGGTGGGCGCCATCCCGGTCAGGAAGAAGATCCAGGTGATCGGTGGCGGCCCGCCGCCTCCGTCGATCGCGGCAATGTCGGCCGCGGCCTCGGCGCAGCCAGGGAGCATCTCCTGCACCCCGCGCAGGTCGGCGCGGGCGTTCTGTCGGTCGCCCGGATCGGTGCTCGTGGCCAAGAGGAATGCCGCCCGGAGGTAGCTCGCGAACGGGTTGGCAAACGAGGACATACCGAGCGCGGCCGGCGGCCGCTCCTGCGCCGTGCGGACCTTGGCGGTGGCGTCGGTGGCGATGCCGGCGGCCCAACCGCCGGACTTCCACTCGGCGTTGGTGCGGTCCTGCGCCGCATTGATCTCCTTGGCGAAACGCGCCGAGGCATCCTGCTGGAAGTCCGCCGCCCGGTTGAACTCAACCCGCGCCCCGGCCAGGTCACCGCCGGCCAGCCGATTCGCGCCCTGCAGCGCGCACAGCATGATCCGCTCCGGCGGCGTGGCGCGGTAGATGCGCATCGTCTGGTTCACTGCGGTGGTGACGAGGGCCTCGCTGACCGTGGCCTCCGCCGTGGTGTCCAGGTACGGGCGCACCGACTCGTATGCACGGTCGTACCACGCGATCGACGCCGTCAGGTCGCCGGCGGCCTGACGCGTGCGCCCGGCCTGCAGCCACCACAACAGCCGATCGGCACGATCGTCGCGGTTGCGCTCGGCGGCGCGCTCGGCGATCTCCGCCGCGCCGGGATAGCGGCCTTGCGCGTAGGCCGCGTCGATCTCGCCGACGGTGCGCCGCAGGTCGGACTGGCACCCGACCGCCGCGGTCGCAAGCAGCACGCACGCCGCGATGCACCGCGCGGGGCCGCGGCCGTTGCCACGATCCACCCCGCGCCTCACGGCTGGAGCAGTTGCCACCAGATGCTCTCCCCGCCGAGGTTCAGGTTCTGGACATTGGAAGTATCCAGTCGGATGTCGCTCTGGCGGAGGAAGTCGGCGACCGCCCGCGCGCGGATCAGGTCGACGTCGCGCACCACGGCACCGTTCTTGAGGTCGTTGAAGAACGCCGCGTCACGCTGCCAGTTGGCGCGGCCTTCCGGCGAGAACTGCATCGGTGCGGCGACCACCAGCCCTTCACGGGCGTCGATCACGCGCTCGACGGGCTCGAGTCCGGGTCGCTCGAAGCGCACGCGGTGCATGCCCGGACGGACGGACGCCGCCATCGGCGTGGCGCCCACGGTGACGCCGTCGACGATCACCTGCACGTTCATGGGCCGCAGCTGGTACTGGTTGGCGCCGACCACGTACTGGCCATCGGGGCCGGTGCGCACGTCGGGCACGCTGAGGTCGGAGAGGATCGCGTCGAAGCGGACCTCGACCGATGCCGGGGCGGCCGCCAGGCGATCGGCGGCGCGCACGACGGCAGCCGACGCCGCTGGCCCGATCCGGCCAGCCGCGTCGCGCAACAATGGGTCGATGAAGTCGACGGTGACCTTCAGTCCGCCCGAGTCACGGTTCGCGAAATCGGATTGCACGGTGCCGGAACCGAGGCTCCCGCCGGACACGCCATCGATCACACCGTAGGTGGTGACCAGCGTCCACTGGCGCACCTGCGTGGCCGTGCCCGTGGACGGGTCATCGAGGCGCCGGTCGGCGGACTGCAGCGCGGAGATCGAGACCGTCAGCAGTGCGTCGGCCTTCATGAGCGCCGCCAGCTGGACCGCCGAGGACTGGTCGGACAGGATCCGGTCGACCGCCTCGGACCCCGGCAGCCCGGTACCCGCGTTCGGGCCCGCGGGCGCCAGCCGGCTGACCGCATTCATCAGGTCTTCGCGGCGGATGATCTCGATGCCGGGGCCCGTGGCGCTGGCGGCCACCAGGTCCTCGAACACGGAGACTTTCTCGGCGGGGACATCGGCGGGTCGCTGCTTGACCACAATGGCGAGCCGCATGGGCCGCGGGGGTACGCCGGCCACCGCCGAGCCGGATCCGGCGCCGGTACCCGTGGGCTGCACCGAGGCCCCGGCGGCGGAGATCACGGTGGCCGCCTGCTCGGCCAGTTCGCCCGCCACCTTGCCACGGACGACGATGGTCTTGCTCCCCGCCTGCTCGACGCCCGCCAGGATCTCGTTCACGGCGAAATCCGACAGTTCCACCGTTGCCGAGCGCAGGAGCGTGGCCGTGGTGGTGTCAAACACTTTGACGACGGCGCGCACGTCCACGGTGCGGCGCTCGGCCTTGGCATCGCCGAACTGCCCGGGCAGGACCGTGCGCTCCACCACTTCCTGGAAGTTGTTGATGGTCACGGTGGCCACGAACCGCGCCCCGGCCAGCCGATAGGCCTGGGCGGCCTGCGGATCCATCACGTTGACGTTGCCGCTCAGCGAGAGGTCCTGTTCCTTGAGCACGCTGGGGAGATCCGCGCGCGCCACCATCTCGAAGGCGCCGGCATCGTCGAAGGCGTCCAGCAGCTGGTCGCCGATCGACTCCACCACCTGGTCAAGCGCGTTCTCGAACCCTCCCTCCTTAGCCTGTCGCGCCACCGAACGGGTGGCCGTGACCTCGCGGATCGCCAGGCGCGGACGATCGTCCGCGGCACCCGCGCCAGGCGCCAGCACCGTAAGCACGGCGGCGACCAAGGCGACGAGCAGTGAGATCCGGTGGGACGCGGTGGTGTTCATGGGAGTTTCCCGTGGGGTTGGCTGGATCGTACCCCTGGCCAGCCCACGGTCGTCCCCGACGGCGGCGGGTCGGCTCCCGGCGTTAGCCTTTGCCCGATGCCATCCGCCATCAAGTTCACTCCCGGCCTGTTCGTCATGGTCCTGGCGATCCTCATCGTGGCACTGTCGCCGTTGGTGGCCACCGAGAACGGATTCCCGCGCCCGATCACGATCACAGTGGTGATGCTGGCCTGCGCCGCGGCGACCTGGCGCGTCGCCGGCATCCGGTGGGCGGCGGCGGTGGCGGTGTGCGGCGTCAGCGGGTTCGCGCTTCTGGAAATGAGTGCCATCCGGAGCGCACCCCGCGCGCACATCGTTCCGGGGTTCATGGTGGCGACGTCGTACACCGTGGCGGCCACGGCACTGATGCACGCGGCGTTCAGCCGCGCCACGCGCGCCGTTGACCGGATCGAGTATGGCGTCGCCGCCTACATCTTCATCGGCATCGCGTTCGGCTCGGTGCACCAGCGCATCTCGCTGATTGCGCCTGGCTCCTACGTGCTGGGTGGAGTGCCTGTCGCCGACGACCCGCACAGCTGGGAGGACTTTCTGTGGTTCAGCTTCTCCATGCTGACCACGGCCGGCTACTCGCAGCTGTCCCCGGTGTCTCAATGGGCGCGCATGACCAGCACGATCGAGGCCATCCTGGGCGTCATGTATCCGGCGCTCTTCCTGGCTCGGCTGATGTCTGCACCGGATGGCGCATCGGTGAGTGACCACAGCCAACGACGGGCGAGGACCAGCGATTGACCGCATGGGTTCGCCTGCCCCGGTGGGTGCTGCTGCTCGCGTTGGCGGTGGCGACCTTCGTGGCGGCGTCCATGATCACGACCGGTGTGGCGGCGTTGGCCATCGTGGTCGGCACCGAATGGAACCACATCGCCACGCACGGCCGGTGGAGCGCCCCGTGGCCGACTCTGGCGCAGTTGCCCGGCGCGGCAATCGGCGCGTGGCTCGAGGCGTACCGAAACTTCCTTGCGGCCCTGGTTCCCGAC
>JBJOIF010000073.1:0-4962 GCA_046047335.1 Planctomycetota bacterium
TCACTGGTCCGCCCCTCGGGAGCGGTGCGATCACCGGAACTGCCGCCATCGTGGAACTTCATTGGTCCTCTTTCCTTGCCGACATACGGACCCCGCCGCGCGAAGGCTGCACCTACGCCGACGAATCCGCCGATTCCGATGCATTATCAGACGACATCCGATCGCGCAGGCGGGCCAATCCACGGCTGAGCGCACTCTTGACGGTGCCAAGCGGGGCGCCCAGCTGCTCGCTGACCTCGCGGAGTGTGAACCCATGGAGGTACGTCCGCTCGATGACCACGCGCTGGAGCTCGGGGAGCTCCTGAATCCGGCGCCGCAGGATCTCCAGGTCATGGTCGCCCCCCGGCTCGGCCGGCGGTTCCACCGTGCTTCCCGCGTACTCGCCCGATGGATCGAGCCCCAACTGCTCGGGGCGGGCGCTCTTGCGCCGCAGCCGGTCGATCAGGTGACGGCGCGTGATCAGCATGACCCACGTCACCAGCTTGGCGCGGTGGGGATCGAACCGATCCGCGGTTTGCCAGAGGCGCACAAACACCTCCTGCACCGCATCGTCGGCCTCCGCCTTCGACGTCAGCACCTGCTTCGAGGACTGGAAGACCAGCCCGATGAACCGGTCGTACAGCTCCCCCACGGCGGCCTCGTCGTTCTTGGCCACACGCTGCATCAGCAGCCAGTCCTGGCGCTCGGCTGGTTCCATCGGCCTCCTGGGGTCTCCCGCCACCATGCATCGGCTCCAGGCCCTCCGCGGGTCCAAACCGGATAAATTCGTTCAGATTTCGCTTGAGGTTCCCGGCAAACCCGTCATTCTGATGAGTGTCCCCCGGTTGGCCCGCTGGCCCGCCGGGGTTCGCCCTGCCGACGAACCGTGAAGAGCATGACCACCCTGCCCCGGAACCCCGGCGTTTCGACGCGCCCCTGCGCCCGCTGCAGGCCGGCGGGGCGGGCGCAGCGGGTCGAGGGCACGCGGAACCTCGGGTTCACGATCATCGAGCTGATCGTCTGCCTCGGCATCATCACGGTGCTGTGCGGGATCCTGCTGCCTTCGCTGCGCGCCACCCGCGAGCAGGCGCAGCGCTTCTCGTGCCAGAACAACATGAACCACATCGGTCAGGCGATCAATGCCTACGGCATGTCATCCAACGGGGACGTGCCGGCGAGCATTCACCTGTCGCCCTCGGCGTTCCGGCCATCGGAACTGATGGGCGCGCGGGTTCAGGCCGGAGCCGCGGTGGGTGGTGAGAGCGGGTGGGACGGACTCGGCATCCTCGTGCAGCGCGGCTACATCGGCCCCTCCGAGTGCCGGTGCCTCCACTGCGCCAGCCATTCGGGCGAACACCCCTACGAGCGGTACGCCGACGCCTACTCCAGCGCGGCGCGCATCGGGATCTACACCAACTACCACTACTCCGGCCACGAGACGTACGCGGACACCGGCGCGCCTCGCCGGATCCGCATCGACGACGGCGCGGACGTGGTGCTCCTGACCGATGGGCTGCGCACGCGGTCGGACTTCAACCACGGCTCGGGACTCAACCGCATGCGCGCGGACCTGAGCGTCGAGTGGTGGGCGGACACCCGCGGATCGCTCTTGCTGAGCCTTCCGGAGTTGCCGGAGACCGCCAGCTCGCAGCAGCACAAGACCATCTGGTCCCGGGTCTGCGACCAGTCCTTCAACTGACGGGATCGAACGCGCAGCGCTGGGCGCGGTGCTCGCCGATGCCCAGATCAACGCTCTCGGCGCGACGCCACCGCAGACGCGGACCGGCCAGCGCGGCGTCGATGCGCAACATCGGCCACGGCCGCTTGAACGTGGCCATCCAACCCCGTGACCGCCACGGAGGAGCCGCCTCCATGCCGGGCGCCACCGCCGCCCACACCAGGCTGCCGGGGGTGCTGTTGAGGTCCCCCACCACGAGGTCGGGCACGCGCCCGCCGAGCGCCGTCGGCATCAACTCCGTCAGTGCATCGGCCACCGTGCCACGCGCCAGCCTCGGATTCGAGGGCAAGTCGGCCACCAGGATCCCGATTCGGCCGACGCCTGGCGACTCCACTTCGACCCAACCGAGCCACACCAAGCCCACGCGGGGGACCGAGGTGAAGAGCAGCACGCGGCACTCGACCACCGGCAGCCGACTGACCAACGCAAAGTGACCGAGGTCGCGCACCTCCGACCCCGCGGGCACCCAGTCGTCGGCCACCGCGGAGCGGAGGATCGACCCGGGGTTCGAGACGATCGTCACGTCGCCGAGCACGCTGGAGAGCGCGCGCCCGCTCTCGAGCGCCGCTTGGCCGGGCCACTGTGGATTCCAGTGCGTGACGGTGAGGCCCGAACCCTCGGAGGGGAACTCCGTGACGGCCCACCCCAGTTCCCATCGCAGGAATCGCGCGCTGCTCAGGAGCGCTGCGGCCACCATGATCCAGGTGCCAAGCACGCGTGCCCGCCGCCCCGGCGGAAGCAGGGACGCCGCACCGAGCCCGACCAACGCGGCGCCCAACGCTCCCCATGCGGGTGTCCAGTACAGCGCTTGGCTCCACACCCACCGGTCGCCGATCGCCTGGCCCAGGGCCCAAGCGGCGGATGCGGTGCCGCACGATGCAAGCACCACCCACGCTGGCCCCTCGACCCACGGCGGCACGCGGCGTCGATGCCCCGGACCGCGCCTCATGCACGGCCCACCATCGGCGCCACCGCCGCGCACGCGGCCTCGTGCAGTCCATCACGGGCGCACAGGATCCCGGCGTTGCGCTCCAGGCGCGCACCGTGACCGAAGTCGAGGCGCTCCCCGAGCACATCGGTCGCCACGCCTCCCGACTCGGCCACCAGCAACGCGCCCGCCGCATGGTCCCACACGCACTCGGCGGTTCCGCCGCGCGGCATGCGCACCACCAGGTCGGCGTCGCCGCGCGCCACCAATCCATACTTGCACTGGCTGTCCATGCGCACGTCGTGGATCGGCCCGATGGACCCGATCCGCGGCTCCAGGCGCGACGGCACCGCGTTGCCGCTGCGGTTCATGGATCGCGCCCAACGCAGGTCTGGTCCGTGCCATGACCCGGGACGAAGGATCCTCGCCGAAGCCCCCATCGCATCGCACTCGTACGCGCCGCCGCCGCGGAGCGCCGCGAGCATGACGCCCGGACCGCCCGCATGCACGGATCGGTCGCCCGCCGGGCCCAGGCGCGGGCAACCGAGGACCGCCAGCTCGACCTCGGCGCCGTCGGTCAGTGCCACGCAGACGGCGCACTGCGCGCCGGCCACGAACCCTCGGGTCCCGTCGATCGGGTCGACCGACCAGGTGCGCTCGCCGGGACGGGGCCGATCGCCATCGATGGCCGCGATGGCCTGGGCCCGGTCGACCCAACCGTACGCCTGACGGACCGCCTCGACGACGAGCGCTTCCACGTCGGGGCGCCGCGCCTGCACCAAGCCGTCCGCCGTCTCCTCGCCGAGGAGCGGCAGCCGGCTCCCGCCCATGGACTGCCGCAACGCCGTCACCACCACGGCCTGCACGGCAAAGTCTGCGGCGGTGACTGGCGAGCCGTCGGCCTTGATCACCGGCGGCACTTCCCCGAGCGTGGCGCCCAGCCGACGGATGACGGGCAGCGCCGGCACCACCGCCTGCACCGCGCGGTGCAGCGGCTCAGGAAGCTCGGCGGGAGCGAGGTGGCGACGGTTCTCGCTGATCACGGGCGTTGAATGCTACGGGTCACGTCCCGTGCGCTCCCCCTGCCAGAACGGCAGACCCGTCCGGCGATGACGCCGTTCGGACAGGACCACGCGGGCCGGAAGGCGCCCACGCGCGGGGAAATCGGCGGCGACCGTCTCGACCTCTGGCACGCCGATTGCATTCCCAAGGGCATGAGCAATCGTTCCCCCATCATCGGCATCGACCTCGGCACCACCAACAGCGTGGTGGCCGTCATGGAAGGCGCCCAACCCAAGGTCATCATCAACTCCCTCGGCGGCCGCACCACCCCCTCGGTGGTCGGCTTCACCGAGAAGGGCGAGCGCCTCGTCGGCCAGCCCGCCAAGCACCAGCAGATCACCAACCCCAAGAACACCGTCTTCAGCATCAAGCGCTTCATGGGCCGCCGCCACGCCGAGGTGGGCCACGAGGAGAAGCTGGTGCCCTACGAGGTGAAGGGCGCGCCCGAGGAGCTGGTCAAGGTCGGCATCCGCGGCAAGGACTACACCCCGCCGGAGGTCTCGGCCATGATCCTGGCCGAGCTGAAGCGCCAGGCCGAGGAGTACCTCGGCGAAAAGGTCGAGCGCGCGGTCATCACCGTGCCGGCGTACTTCAACGACGCGCAGCGCCAAGCCACCAAGGACGCCGGCGAGATCGCCGGCCTCAAGGTCGAGCGCATCATCAACGAGCCCACCGCGGCCGCGCTGGCCTACGGCCTCGAGAAGAAGACCAACGCCAAGATCGCGGTCTTCGACCTCGGTGGCGGTACCTTCGACGTCTCGATTCTCGACATCGGCGACGGCGTCTTCCAGGTGCTCTCGACCAACGGCGACACCCACCTCGGCGGCGACGACTTCGACCAGAAGCTGATCGACTTCTTGGCCGAGGACTTCCGCAAGAAGGAGGGCATCGACGTCCGCAAGGACGCCATGGCCCTGCAGCGCCTGAAGGAGGCGGCAGAGAAGGCGAAGATCGAGCTCTCCACGCAGATGGAGACCACGGTCAACCTGCCCTTCATCACCGCCGACCAGAACGGCCCGAAGCACCTGCAGGTCACCGTCAGCCGCGCCAAGTTTGAGGAGATGTGCAAGGATCTCTTCGAGCGCCTGGCCGCGCCGTGCGAGAAGGCGCTCGCCGACGCGAAGCTGAAGCCATCGGACATCGCCGAGGTGGTCATGGTGGGCGGGTCGATCCGCATCCCCAAGGTCCAGGACCTAGCGAAGAAGATCTTCCACACCGACAACCTCGACAAGAGCATCAACCCCGACGAGGTGGT
>JBJOIF010000074.1:0-9727 GCA_046047335.1 Planctomycetota bacterium
ACGACGGGCTGGCGGCGAAGGACTATCCGGCGATGCTGGTGACCACCGGCCTCTGGGATTCGCAGGTCCAGTACTACGAGCCGGCCAAGTACGTGGCGCGGCTGCGGCGGCTTCGGACCGATGCCAATCCGCTGCTGATGCACATCAACATGGAGGCCGGGCATGGCGGCAAGAGCGGCCGTTTCGAGCGGCTGAAGCAGGTGGCCATGGAACAGGCGTTCTTTCTGGACCTGGCCGGCATCGACCGCTGATGGTCAGGCGCGGGTGCGCCGTGCCACGGCGACCGCCTCGGGATCGCGCCGGGCGAAACGGGGCAGCAGCTCGCCGTCGATCGGATGCGCCACGTGCCATCCCTGCGCGGCGTGCCAGCCGCGCTCGGCCAGGAGCGCCCACTGGTCGGCGCGCTCCACGCCCTCGGCCACGCACCGCACGTTCAGCTGCCGCGCATGGCGGAGCACCGCGTCCAACGTGGCGCGGTCCTCGGAGGAGCCCGGCAGCCTGCCCACCACGCTGCCGTCCACCTTGACCTCGTCGATCGGCATGCGCCGCAGGAGGGCCATGCCCGCGATGCCGGTGCCGAAGTCATCCATTGAGATCGACGTCCCCGCGGTGCGCAGCTCCTCGAGCTGCGGCCGGACGATGTCTTCCTCGGTGGCCAGCACCGACTCGGGAACCTCCAGGCAGAGGAGCCTGCCCGGGAGCGCCGCCTCCCCGAGCGCAAGCCGGACTTCATCCACAAGGTCGCCACGGCGGAACTGACTCGGCGCCAGGTTGACGCTGACCGGCAACTCCACGCCGGCCGCGCACCAGGCCGCGCACTGTCGGCACGCCTCGCGGACCGCCCAACTGCCGATCTCGGTGAGGAGGCCGGCCTCGTCCGCGGCGGCGAGCAGACGGCGAGCGGGCACCGCCTCGCCGGTGGTCGGGAGATTCCAGCGGATCAGCGCCTCGGCACCGATCGTCTCGCCGTCGGCGATCCGCACCTTGGGCTGGAAGGCCAGTCGGAACGCGCCCTGCTCGAGGGACTGCTGCAGCATGGTCGCCAGCCGTTGCTCTTCGAGGGCCCGCGTGGCGGCGCCCGGTTCGAAGGCACGGACGCGCGGCTGCGGTCCGCGCTGGGCGATTCGCAGGGCGTGGCGGGTGCGGGCCAACAGGACCTCGGTCGACGGCATCTGCTCACGGGCGGCCACCGTCACGGTGCCGACCGCGGCACGAAGGCGGAATTCCCAGCCGCCGATCCGCACGGGCGCCTGGCCAGTCCCCGAGAGGGCGGCGATCGTGGCGCGCAGGTCCGGGGTGGAGCCCGGCAGCACCACGGTGGCTTCGCCGCGGATGCCGGGAATGAGGGTCGCCTGGTCGGGCAGCAGTCCGCGCAGTCGCCCACGCCATGACTCGTCGAGTTCACGGAGCGCCTCGGCTCCCTCGACGGCGGCGAGCGCCGCGGCGTCGTCAAGCGCAAGCGCGGCCACGGTCACTGGTCGGTGGGCGGCATGCACCGCCCGTTCGAGCGCCGCCAGGGCCGGCTCCCCGCTTGGCGCGGACGTGCTCGCCGGGGGCAATCTCCGCTCGCGCGCGCGGACCGCCTCCACGATGGCCTCGGGGTCGCACCCGCCGGCAAGGGCATCGTCGGCACCGTCGAGGATCGCCTGGTGCGCATCCGCCGCCGAGGCGTGCGGGGCCAGGAGCGCGACCACCGCGACGGGCACGCCCGCGGCGGCGGCACGGGCCGCGCTCACGAACTCCGCCAGTGGCATGCCCACCCGGAGGGCATCCACCACCAGCAGGTCGGGCCTCGACTCGGACACCATGCGCAGGCCGCTTTCGGCGTCGCCCGCCGACCGCACCTCGAAGCGCGCCTGACGAAGGGCCAGCGCCCCTCGATCGCGCCGCTCGGCATCGGGTTCGACCAACAGGACTCGAGTCATGGACCCGGCGAGTCTATCGGCCCGCCAGCCACGTGCTGGCCACGGGCCACGACATCCACGCGGCCGCCACTGGCAACCACGCCACCAGCACCCAGCGCACGCTGCGCGCTGTGACCTTGAGGTGGAGCGACGCCCCGAGCGTGCTGCCGAGCGCAGCGCCCGGCACCAAGCATGCCGCGATCCACGTGGCCGGCCCCACGGAGCCCTCGATGGCGAGCGTCGACATCTTGAGCGATGCACCGACTGCCGCAAGGGGCAGCATGACGCACACGCTGGTGGTGACGGCCGCGCGCACGGGCATGCCAGCGATCCCGCGGAGCATCGGCACCGCGACGACCCCGCCGCCCACGCCGAGCAACCCGCTGAGTGCGCCCATGGCGGTGCCGATGATTCCCGCCACGGCGGGGCGAACGTCGGCGGACGCGTCGCGGATGGAGCCAGTCGCCGCCGCCTTGGCCGGGTCGGCCGATCGGTGCCCTTCACGGAGGAGTTGCGCGGTCTCGCGCAGGCTGACCACCACGAGGAACGCCGCAAACAGCAGCCGGAACGCGTCGCCATCGATCCACGTGCTTGCCCCCACCCCAACGAGCACTGCGCCGAGCGTCCACGGCACCATCCGTCGTGCCACGGTCCAGTCCGTCTGCCCGGCGCGCCGGTAGCGACGATAGGCCGCGGCCGCCACCGCCAGGTTCGACACCATCGCCGCGGCCTGCAGTTGGTCCTTTTCGGGTGCCAGGAGCACGGTCGCCAGGGGAATGATGCCGATCGCGCCGCCCACCCCGAGCATCCCGCCGATCACCCCGCCCACCAGTCCAAGCGCCAGGTACGTGAGTGCGGCCAGCGGTTCCATGGGGGAAGGATGCTACGGGGCGGCATTCCGTCGGAAAAAGGGCGGGCGCGCGACGGACATTGTGCCGGGTCGGCCACCATGGCGGGCATGCTGGTCACGGTCCCGAGCTTCGTGCTGCACGGCATCGATGCGCTCCGCTGCGACGTGGAGGTGTCGCTCGAGCCGCGCGGCCTGCCGCGCATCGCGTTGGTCGGACTGCCCGATCTGGCGGTGCGCGAGAGCATCGAGCGTGTCCGCAGTGCGCTCGTCTCCGGAGGGCATGGCACGCCGCGGCACCGGACCACGGTGAGCCTGGCGCCGGCGGACCTGCGCAAGCAGGGAAACGGGTTCGACCTACCGATCGCGCTCGGCATGCTGTTGGCTGCGGCCCGCCTCGACGACGACGCCACGGCGATGCCGGGCGCGCCGCGCGCGGACCGGTGGATGGTGACCGGCGAACTTGCCCTCGACGGTGGGCTGCGCGGCGTGCGCGGGGTCGTGGGCATGGCGATGCTCGCCCGGACCCTGGGGATGGACGGCATTGTGGTGCCGCGAGCCAACGCGGCGGAGGCGGCGGTGGTGCCCGGTATCGACGTGCGCTGCGCCGAAGGCCTGCCCGAGGTGGTCGCGCACTTTCGGGGCGTGCGTGCGCTTGAGCGCGTGGAGCCCGTGGACGTGCGCGCGTCGTTGGTGGCGGCCGAGGCGGAGATCGACTTTGCCGAGGTGCGCGGGCAGGCGGTGGTGAAGCGGGCGCTCGAGCTGGCCGCCGCCGGCGGCCACAACGCGCTGCTGATCGGGCCGGCCGGGTGCGGCAAGACCATGATGGCCCGCGCGCTGCCGGGCATCCTGCCTCCGCTTGAACCCGACGAGGCGCTGGAGGTGACCCGGATCCGCAGCGCGACCGGAACCGGCGAACGTGGCCTGGCCACGCAGCGGCCGTTCCGTGCGCCCCACCACACCGCGAGCACCGTGGCGCTGGTCGGCGGCGGGGCGCTCGGCATGCCGCGTCCCGGCGAGGTCACGCTCGCGCACCACGGCGTGCTGTTCCTCGACGAACTCCCGGAGTTCGGCCGGAGCGCGCTCGAGGCGCTGCGCGAACCGCTCGAGGACGGATTCGTGACCGTGGCTCGCGCGGCCGGGAGTGCGCGCTTCCCAGCGCGGTCGCTCGTGGTGGCGGCCATGAACCCGACCGCACACGGGAACCGGCGCGCTGGGTCCCGTGGTGCCCGCGAGGCGGAGCGCTACCTCGAGCGGGTGAGCGGACCGATCGTCGACCGCATGGACCTGCACGTGGAGGTGCAGCCCGTGCCGTTCGGCAGGACGTCGTCTTCGATGGCCGGACCGGCGCACGGTCCCGGATCGGCGGTTATGCGTGCGCGGGTGGAGTCGGCGCGGCACGCCCAGCGCCGGCGCCAGGGCGGCGTGCTCAATGCACACCTTCGCGGGCGGTCGCTCGACGAGGCATCGATGCTCGACGGGGAGGCGCGTGGCCTGCTCGGCTCGGCGATCGACCGCATGGGACTGAGTGCGCGCGCGTACGACAAGGTGCGCCGGGTCTCACGGACGATCGCCGACCTCGAGGGATCGGACGCGGTGCGCGCCGAGCATGTGGCCGAGGCAATCCAGTACCGGCTGCTCGACCGGCAGGGGTGACGATCCGCGGTGGGCGACGTCCGGCCGGGCTGGCTCAGAGCCCGGGCGCGAATCCGCGCCGCATGGTGTTCTCGCAGCAGGCGCGGGGCTCGACGAACTGCAGCAGGTAGTCGCCGCCACCCGCCTTGCTGCCGACGCCCGACATCCCGAAGCCGCCGAAGGGCTGTCGACCGACCAGCGCCCCCGTGATGCCGCGGTTGACGTACAGGTTGCCGACGCGGAACTCGCGCTTGGCGCGTTCGAGGTGTGCCGGCCGGCGGCTGTAGATCCCGCCGGTGAGCTTGTACGCCGGCGAGTTGGCGATCCGCAGGGCGTCGTCGAAGTCCTTCGCCCGGATCACCGCCAGCACCGGTCCGAAGATCTCCTCGGTGGCGATGCGCGCCCCGGCGTGCACACCGCTGAAGATGGCGGGACCCACGTACGGCTTGCCCACGCGGGCCTCGAGGCCGTCGGGGACCGGAAGTTGCAGCTCGAGCTTGGCCTCGGTGCGGCCTGCGTCCACGTACCCGCGGATCTTGGCTGCGGCCTCATGGTCGATCACCGGACCCACGTCGGTGCCCGGCTCGCGCGGGTCGCCCACCACCAGCGCCCGGGTTGCCTCGACCAGGCGGTGGAGGAACACGTCGTGCGCCGCGTCCAGCACGATCACGCGGCTGCATGCCGAGCACTTCTGACCCTGGAAGCCGAAGGCGCTCTGCCGGACGCCGAGCACCGCCTCGTCGAGGTCGGCGCTCTCGTCGATGATGATGGCGTTCTTGCCGCCCATCTCGCAGATGACCTTCTTGACGAAGGGCTGTTCCTGGGGGGTCCTGCCCGCGGCCGCGATGATGTCCAGGCCGACCGCCTTGCTGCCCGTGAAGGCGATGAGCGCCACCCTGGGGTCGCGGACGATTGCGGCGCCGACGGTCTCGCCCGGACCGGGAAGAAAGTGGAGCACGTCGCGCGGGATGCCGGCGTCCCACAGGATTTCGCAGAGGATCTTGGCGATGCCCGGCGTCTGTTCGGCCGGCTTCACCACCGCGGTGTTGCCGGTGACCAGCGCGGCCACCGCCATCCCGGCACAGATGGCAAGCGGGAAGTTCCACGGGCTGATCACCGCGGCCACCCCTCGCGGCTGGTACCACTGCTCATCGAGCTCGCCGATGAACTGCCCCAGGCGCGCCCGCGCGAAGAGTCGCGTGGACTCGCGGGCGTAGTACTCGCAGAAGTCGATCGCCTCGCAGACGTCGGCATCCGCCTCGCGCCAGGTCTTGCCGCTCTCCAGCACGATGATCCCGGAGAGTTCGTCGCGCCTCGAACGCATGCGCTCCGCGGCCCGCACCAGGCAAGCGGCGCGCTCCGCCGGCTCGGTGTCGCGCCAGCGCGGAAAGGCGCGGTCCGCAGCCGCCACTGCGCGGGCCGCATCCTCGGCGGTGGCGTCGTTGGCAACCGTCGGAACCGTTGCCGCGGCCACCGCGCGGCCGAAGGCGTCGCGCATCGCCGCTCGGGAGAAGTCCCGCATCGGCTCCGTGAAGAAGGGCCGGCCGTCGCCCACGCCGGGCGCGGCGCAGGACAGGGCGTGCCGCTCCGGGGCCAGGCGGATGCGCTCCTCGCCCGGATCGCCGTCGTGCTCGAGGTGCGGGCTGGCCACCAAGGTCGCGGTGTCGGCCTCGTCGAGGAACCCGGCCTTCAGCCAGCTCTCGTTCGAGGTGTTCTCGAGCAGGCGCCGCACGAGGTAGGCCATGCCCGGGATCATCTCCCCGACCGGCACGTACTCGCGGACGCGCATGCCCATCCCCAGTGCCGCGGCCTTGAGCGCGTCACCCATCCCGAACAGCATCTGCAGCTCGATGGCGTTGCGCGGAAGCCCACAGCGCTCAAGCGTCGCGAGCGCCGCGGCGATCGACCGCGCGTTGTGCGACCCGAGGGCGAGTTTCACGCCGCCTTCGCCGGCCTTGCGCGGCGTCTGTTCGATGAAGTACTGCGCCACCCGCTCGAAGCAGGCGTCGGTGTCGCACTTGCGGCTCCACACGGGCACCGGCCAACCCTGCTGCTCGGCATGGATCGTCTCGTAGTCCCAGTAGGCGCCCTTGACCAGCCGCACCGTGACCGTCCGCCCGCGTCGCTTGGCCCACTCCACCAAGTCGCGCGCATCATCGGGTGCGCTGCGCAGGTAGGCCTGCATAGCAAGCCCAGCCTCGAAGTCGATGGTCTCGCAGCAGCGCTTGAACAGCGCGATGGTCAGGTCCTTCATGGAGGCCTGCTCCATGTCGAAGTTCACCAGGACGCCGTTCTTCCGGGCAGCCTCCAGGATCGGGAGGATGCCTTCCATGAGCGCACGGATCGAGCCCTCGGTGTCGATGGGGTCGACCCGCGCACTGAGCGAACTGATCTTGATGCTGACGTTGGTGCGCGGCACCGGGCCGAGGTGATCGGTCTCCAGCACGGGCTTGGCGGGCCAGGACGCCACGCGCCCGGGCAGGTTGTTCACCAGGTCCAGGTACTTCTGTCGGTAGGCGCGAGCCTCCTCGTCGCTGACGCAGGCCTCGCCCAGCAGGTCAACGCTGAAGCACATGCCGTTGCGCCACATCCGCTCGAGCGCGGGCAGCGCGCTCGCCGCGTCGGTGCCCGCGATGAACTTGGACGCCATGCCCTCGATCTGCGAAGCCATCGTCCGTGCCATCAGGCCCTTGGCGAGGCCGCCCGCGGCCATGCCGAGCTCGAATCCGGGCGGCGGCTTGACGCCGGGCTGGGACAGGTAGTCGGCCAGGTGCTCGAAGATCGCCTCGTTGGTACGCAGCGTCGGGAAGCAGTCGACGAAGCGGAAGAGCTGCACGCGGAACGCCTCGTCGCGCATCGCCCAGTCCATCAGCTTGTCCTTGAACACGGACAGGCTGCCGCTGAAGACGCCGGCTCCTGCCTCGCGGGCCTGGCGGAGGTACTCGGCGCCGAGCTCCTGCACGCGTTGCTCGAAGGCGGGGTCGCGGGGCGCGGCTCGCCCCGAGGGCGCCTGTGCGGCGGGGACGGGGCGGGCCGGGGAGGGCTTCTTGCGCGTGAAAAACGCCATCGCGGAATTATAGGTGCCGGGATTCCGGCCTAGTTCCGGCGGCCGATCGCTTCGAGCGCCGACGCATAGACGCTGACACACCGGTCGGCGGCGCCTTCCCAGGTCAGGCTGCGGACCTCGTCGAATCCATGGTCCCGGAGCGTGCGCTGCAGCGGCGGGTGCCGCAGGACGGCGATGATCTTGTTGGCCATGTCGTCCACATCCCAGAAGTCCACCTTGAGGGCGTTGGCCAGGACCTCGCTGACGCCGCTCTGGCGGCTGATGAGGACGGGCACGCGGTGCCCGAGCGCCTCGAGCGGGGCGATGCCGAACGGCTCGCTGACGCTGGGCATCACGTAGAGGTCGGCCATGGCGAAGACGCGCGGGATGTCCTTACCCCTCAGAAAGCCGGTGAAGAGCATCTTCTGGCCGATGCCAAGCTGTGCTGCCAGCGAGATCATGGCCTGTGCCTGATCCCCGCTGCCAGCCACCACGAACTTCACGTCGTCCACCTTTTCGAGCACGCGCTTGGCCGCCTGCACGAAGTACTCCGGGCCCTTCTGCATGGTGATGCGGCCGAAGTACAGCACGATCCGGTCGCGGCGGCCGATGGTGGTGACGCCGGTCGTGCGCGGGTCGAGCTCGACGCCGTTGTAGACGACGTCGCACTTCGACACAGGGACGGCGTAACGGTTGGCGCAGATGTTGCGGGTGAGCATGCTGACCGTCACCACCCGTACCGCCGCGTGCATGCCGCGGCGCTCGATGTTGTAGACGGCCTGGTTGACGTGCTCGCCTGAACGGTCGAACTCCGTCGAGTGCACGTGCACCACCAGCGGTCGGCCCGTGACCCGCGCCAGCGCGATGCCGGCCGGGTAGGTGAGCCAGTCGTGCGCGTGGATCACGTCGAAGTCCCGGTCCCGGCACGACTCGACCACGAAGCGCGCGTAGGCCTCGCTCTGGGCGAGGAGGTCGCCGGAGTAGTCGGGAGCCGCACCGCCACGGGCGAGCGCCATCGCCGCACCCCGGCCGCCGCTCTCCGGGACGGCGCTGCGCACCGCACGGATCATCTCCACCATCTCCGCGACCGCCGTCGGGTCATCGGTGCCGAAGCGCTCCCACGCCTCGAGCAGGGCCATCGCCTCGCTCCGCGAGTGGTCGTCGAGCGACGCGAGCACCGCCGGCGAGAGGTCCTTGGCGGTGAGCGTCGGTTCGTCCGCGAGGATGCCCGGTCGGAGCAGTCGCGGCGCGGCCGCACTCGCGAGCGTCAATCGCTCGAAGAATGCACGAGCGGCGGGAGAACCGTACGCCCCCGAACCCACGAACGGGGCGGCCACCATGCGGATCGCGCGGCCGAGGCGCTCCGGCAGGGGCGGGGCGTCCCGGGGGTCGACGGGGGCGCCCGTGGCCGATGCGGCGAGCGCCGGCCTCGGCCGCGGTGCGGGCATCGCCTGTCCCGGCACGGCGCGCGCGCCAACGCCTCGGTCAACCTTGCGCCGATCCACTCCCCCGGGCGCGGAGTTGCCCGAAGCGGTGCGGAGTTCCGGTCCCTCGGTGTGCAGGCCCGGCGCCACCAGGCGCACGTGCGACGCGTGCTCGCCGGCCACGCCCTTCGGGAGGACGAACGTCACGTCGACTCCCTTGGCGTCGAGGGCCCGCGTGAGTCCATGGCATGCGGTCCCCAGGCCGCCCGTGATGAACGGCGGGAACTCCCAGCCCAGCATCACCACCTTGGGTGGCCGGCCCGGCACGGATCAGTCGCCTCCGGCCATGTCGCCGAGCTGTCCGAACGCCGCCTCGAAGGCCAACAGAAAGGTGGTGATGCCGTCGGCCTCGTCCGAGATGCCGTCGAGCGGAACCGCGGTCCGGAACACGTACTGCTTGTCGTCGTCGCGGAAATGCCGGATCTTGCCGCAGCGGTTCGGGAACCCCACCTCCACCAGCTCGTCGTCCACCAGTTCCTCGGCGGTGTCGCGGCCTTCGAGCATGTCGCCCTCCACGGACTCGCTGAGCCAGCGGTCGGGCGTCACCAACGCCACGTTCCAGGCGCCGTCGACGCGGTCGACGAGGTACCACGCCTCCGCGGCGGCCTCCTTCGCGCGGCAGCGAAGCGAGCCGTCCATCGAGGTCACTTCGGCGAAGCGATCGCTCGCGGTCGCGCGGTCACGGACGGAGGAGAGGGTCTCGGCGGTGGCGCTCATGGGGGCAACTAGGATACCCCGTCCATGGACACGGTCGCACCGCGCCAGAACGCCGGAAACGGACCCGATCGGTGGACCACGCGCCGCCTGGTGC
>JBJOIF010000075.1:0-26632 GCA_046047335.1 Planctomycetota bacterium
CGCCGGCGAGCGAGAGCGAGACTCCCCAGTCGTGGCCGTGCAGGTGCTCGCGCGCGCCCCGGATCTCGATGGCGTGCGCGGCGCTGAACGTGCGCTCGATGCGGACCAGGTACATGGGCGAGCAAGTATAGATGCGTACCAAGGCCTTCCGATAGCCTCCCGCCCGATGAACAGCACCGACGCCCCGCTGATGCTCTCGGTCTCCGGCGCCCGCGGCATCGTGGGCAAGACCATGACGCCCGAGGTGGCCGCCGCCTACGGCGGAGCCTTCGGATCGTTCCTGAAGGCCACGACCGGCAAGGCACGCCCGCGCGTGGTGGTGGGGCTCGACGGCCGCATCAGCGGACCGCCGCTTGCCGCCGCCGCGATCGGCGGGCTCACGGCGACCGGCTGCGACGTCATCGACATCGGGGTAGCCATGACGCCGACCGTCGGCGTGATGATCTCCCACCATCGGGCCGACGGCGGTCTCACGGTGACCGCCAGCCACAACCCGATCCAGTGGAACGGCATCAAGTGCCTCGACGGCGACGGCCTGGCCCCCCCGCCCGGGATCGCCCGGGAAATCGTCGACCGCTTCAAGGAGCGGCGGATCGACTGGTGTGAGCCGACGGCCACGGGACGGGTGGAGCGCGACGCCACCGCCGCCCGCGTGCACGTGGACCGTGTGCTCGCCAACGTGGATGTGCAAGCGATACGCACCAAGCGCTTCACCGTGGTGCTGGACAGCGTGAACGGCAGCGGCTGCCTGGGCGGACGCATGCTCCTCGAAGAGCTCGGCTGCCGCGTCGAGCACATCTTCGGCGATCCGACCGGGGTGTTCGGCCACGTGCCCGAACCGCTCGCGGAGAACCTGGTGGAACTGGCGAGGGTGACGCGCGGGACCCCGGACGCGGCCTGCGGCTTCGCGCAGGACCCGGACGCCGATCGCCTGGCGATCGTCGACGAGACCGGCCGCTTCATCGGCGAGGAGTGCACGCTGGTGCTGGCCGCGCTGCGCATGCTGCAGCGCACCGGCGGCGGAGCGCTCGCCGCGAACCTCTCCACGAGCCGCATGATCGACGATGTCGCCGCGCGGTTCCCGGGATCGAAGGTCATCCGCACCGCGGTCGGCGAGGCCAACGTGGTGGCCGGACTGCGCCCGGCCGGCGGAATCCTCGGCGGCGAAGGCAACGGCGGCGTGATCTTCCCGCCGGTGTGCTGGGTGCGCGACTCGCTCAGCGCGATGGCGCTGGTGCTCGAACTCATCGCGCACGAGGGCAAGCCGCTCTCGCAGCTGGTGGCCAGCCTCCCCCGCTACGCGATGGTCAAGCGCAAGATGGAGCTTGCTTCCGTGGGGGGAATGACCGCCGTGGCGCCGGCCCTGGAACGGGTGAAGGTGGCGTTCGCGAACGAACGGGTCAGCGACGTCGACGGCGTGCGCGTCGACTTCGCCGATGGCTGGGTGCACCTGCGCGCGAGCAACACCGAGCCGATCGTTCGTGTGATCGCTGAAGCAGCGACGGAGGCCCGGGCGGACGAGCTGTGCGACACGTGCCGGCGCGCGGCAGGGGTGTAGCGGAGGCCGCTACCGCCGGCTCTCCCGCACCCGGTGCGCCATCGGCGTCACCGAGCAGTCGATGTCGACGCAGAAGAACCCACCGCGGTGGTCGCGCACGAGCGGCCAGAGGATCTCGCGATCGGTCGCGGGGATCGGCAGGCCGGGGATGTCGGCGGCCGCCACCCACTCCAGCCGTCCCTCGTCGAACTCAGCGTGCGCGATCTCCCCGTGCGCGACCGGGCGGACGCACTCGAAGAGGAAGATCAGCCAGTGCATCTCGCCCTGGTACGCACGTTCGCTCACCATGCCGAACAGGCGCATCTCGTCGTCGCGGAGCCGAAGCCCGGTCTCCTCGTCCACCTCGCGCACCGCACACTCGTGCGGGCTCTCGCCACCGCTGATCTCGAGCTTGCCGCCCACGGGCGAGTACATGTCGACGTTCGGCGGCTTGCGTCGGTGGAGCATCAGCAGCCGACCCTCGGCATCCCACAGGTAGCAGAGGACCGCCACCTTGTAGGGCAAGGCGGCGGTGTCGTACTGGGGAGCGTGCAGGTTCATCGTGCGGCCCCCGCGCCGAGCCCTGCCCCGGTAAGCAGCTCACGCAACTGGCCGAGCGCGCCGGTGGCAAGCGGCGCCAGCGGCAGCCGAACGGCGCCGGAATCCCTTCCGAGCTCGGCGAGCGCGGCCTTCACCGGCACCGGATTCACGTCCAGGGACAGCAGCCCGCGGGAGAGTGGAAGCAGTCGCATGTGCGACTCGAGCGCCGCATGGAAGTCGTTCGCGGCCAGCAGCCGGCACAGCTCGGCGACCCGCCCGGGCACCAGGTTGCTGACCACGCTGACCACGCCAACCGCGCCCACTGCCGCGAAGCTCGGGGTGAGGCTGTCGTCGCCGGAGAGCACCGCGATGCCGCAGCGGCGGCGGATCTCGCTCGCGGAATCCATGCTGCCCGTGGCCTCCTTGATCGCCACCACGTTCGGGTGGCGCGCGAGGCGCTCGACGGTCTCGGGCAGGATCGGGACGGCGGCGCGGCCCGGGATGTTGTAGAGCATCACCGGCAGGTCGCAGGAGTCAGCGACGGCCATGAAGTGTCGGTAGATGCCCTCCTGCGACGGCTTGCTGTAGTACGGCGTCACCTGCAGGCCGGCATCGGCACCGAGCTGGCGCGCCAGCTTCTGCAGGCGGATCGCGTGCGCGGTGCAGTTGCTCCCGGCCCCGGCCACCACCGTAAGCCCAAGCGGCCGGGACGTGCGCACCGTGTGCTCCACCACCAGGGCGTGCTCCTCCTCGGAGAGCGTGGGGCTCTCGCCCGTGGTGCCGCACGGCACGACCCCAGCGACACCGCCCTCCGCCTGGGCGCGCACGGACTCCTCGAGGCGCGCCAGATCGATCGACGCCCCATCCGCCGTGAACGGCGTGACGAGCGCGGTGAAGCAACCGTGGAAGCGCGGGGCGGGAGCCATCAGGACGAGTGTACGGCGTGCCCGGCGCACGCCGCGTCGATCGCCGCGCGCATCTCGGCGACTGCGGCACGCATCCCGACGAAGATCGCCCGACTCACAATGGCGTGACCGATGTGCAGCTCGGCCACGCCGGGTAGGGCCGCCACCGGGCCGACGTTCCAGGTGGCGAGGGCGTGCCCGGCGTTGAAGCGCATGCCGAGCGCGCGGATCCGTTCGCCCGCCGCGGCCACCGCGGCGAGTTCCCGCCGTGCCTCGTCCGAGCCGACGCCGCCCGAGGACGCATGCACGGCGTGCGCCCACGGGCCGGTGTGGACCTCGCAGGTCGCCGCGCCACAGCGCATCGCCGCCTCAGCCTGTGCCGCCGAGGCATCGATGAAGATGCTGGTGGGGATCCCGGCCCCGGCGAGACGGCCGACCACCTCGCGGACGCGCGGCTCCAACGACACCACGTCGAGACCGCCCTCGGTGGTCACCTCGTGGCGGCCCTCGGGGACGAGCATGGCCATGGCCGGCCGCACCTCGAGCGCGATGCGCACCATCTCGTCGGTGGCTGCCATCTCCAGGTTGAGCCTTCCAGGGAATGCCCCGGCCAGCCGGTGCACGTCGGCGTCCTGGACGTGCCGCCGGTCCTCGCGAAGGTGGACGGTGATGCCGTGTGCCCCGCCGGCGATCGCCTCGTGCGCCGCCTCCAGCGGATCGGGCTCCCACGTGCGGCGCGCCTGGCGCACGGTGGCGACGTGGTCGACGTTCACGCAGAGGACGGCCATCGCGCAAGTATAGGAACGGCCGATGCATCCCCGTCACGGGTAGCATCGTGCGCCATGTCCACCTTTCAGGAGCGGCTTGACGCGCTCGAACGCGAGATGGTCGATCAAGGTGCGCGGGTCCTCGACCTGTGCACCCTGGCGGTCGAGAGCTACTTCGACCTCGACCTCGCCAAGGCCGGCCGCATCGACGGGCTGGACACCGAGATCGACCGCGTCGACGTGGAGATCGAGCGACGCTCGGTGCCGCTCTTGGCGATGGGCCAGACCGACGAGCACGCCATCCGCTCCGTGCTCACGCTGGTCAAGTGCAACAACGAGTACGAGCGGATCGCGGACTGCGGTGTCAGCATCGCCGAGCGCGTGCTCGAGGAGCGCGTGCGGACGATCCGCGTGCCCGACACGTTCCGGGTCATGGCCAACAGTGTGCTCGGCATGCTGCGCGACACCAACCGCGCCTTCCGCCGCCATGACGTGGACCTCGCCCGGCAGGTGCTCCTCTTCGACGACACGGTGGCGCGCTTCAAGCAGGAGATCCTGATGAACTCGCAGGCGCAGGTCGCCTCGGGCCACCTGCCGGTGGACTTCGCGTTCAGCCTGACGAGCGTCACGCGGAGCGTCGAGCGCATCGCCGACCACTGCACCAACGTCTGCGAGCAGGTCATCTACCTGGAGAGCGGCCTCATCGTCCGCCACCGACCCGAGGGCTGGAGCGAGCCCTCCCCGCCCAAGGCCTGACGGAGCCGCCGTGAGCAATCCAGCACGACTCGCCGAAACCAAGCAGCGCCTCGAGCGCACCGGGCAGGCGCACCTCCTCGCGTTCTGGGAGACGCTCGACGCGCCGCAGCGCGAGGCGCTGCTCGGCCGCATCGCACGCCTTCCGCTCGAGCACCTGCAGTCGATGCTGACGCAGGCCGCCTCGCTCGCCAAGCCAACGGCCGCGGACATCCGGCCGGTGCGGCCCTACCTCCGCACCATGCCCGACGCCGCCCGTTACCGCGCCATCGGTGAGGACCTGGTCCGTCGCGGCAAGGTGGCGGCCTTCCTGGTGGCGGGCGGACAGGGGACGCGACTCGGCTGGAAGGGCCCCAAGGGCACGTTCCCGGCGACGCCGGTGGCGGGCAAGCCGCTGTTCCGCGTCTTCGCCGAGCAGATCATGGCGGCGGAGCGCCGATACGGCGTGCGCATCCCGTGGTTCGTGATGACCAGCGAGGCCAACCACGCGGACACCGAGCGGTTCTTCGAGGACAACCGATGGTTCGGCCGTGCCGCCGGCGACACGATGCTGTTCCCTCAGGGCATGGTGCCGAGCGTCTCGCTCGACGGCAAGGTGCTGCTGGACCAGCCGTGGGAACCGGCACTCAACCCGGATGGGCACGGCGGCGCACTCAAGGCACTGCGTGCCGCCGGCGCACTTGACCACATGCAGTCGTGCGGCATCGAGCACCTCTGCTACTTCCAGGTGGACAACCCGAACGTGCACGTGGTGGACCCGCTGTTCCTCGGGCTGCACGTGGCCGCACCCGACTCGAGCGCGCAGATGAGTTCCAAGAGCGTGCTCAAGCGCGACGCCACCGAGAAGGTGGGCGTGTTCGTGAAGGCCCCCCGGCTCACGGTGCTTGAATACAGCGATGCGCCCCCCGAGGTCACCTCGGCCCGCGACGCCGAGGGCAACCTGGTGCACGGCGAGGGGTCGATCGCGATCCACGCCATCGGTACGGAGTTCATCCGCGCACTCACCGATCATCCGCTCGGCTCGGTACTGCCGTGGCACCGCGCGATCAAGAAGGTGCCGTACGTGGATCCCGCCACCGGGCTGCGCCACGATCCCACGGAACCCAACGCGGTGAAGCTCGAGTGCTTCGTCTTCGACGCGCTCCGCGAGGCCGAGAGTTCCATCGTGATGCGCACCGACCGCGTCGAGGAGTTTGCCCCCATCAAGAACGCCACCGGCGAGGACAGCCCCGCCACCAGCAAGGCGATTCAGGCGGAGCGGGCGGCCCGGTGGCTGCGCGAGGCGGGCATCGACGTCCCGCTGCACGCCAACGGTCAGCCCGACTGCATGGTGGAGATCTCGGCGCTGACGGCGGCCGGTCCCGAGGACCTGCGCGCGCATCCGCCCGCGAAGCCGATCGGCCGCGGCGCGGAAGTCCTGCTCTGAGCGACGGGCACGCCGCGCCGATCAGCGCAATGGCGCCTGCACGGCGCGCACATCGATCACCTCGAGCTGCACGCGCCCCAGGCCGCGGTAGGAATCGATCCCCGGCCGCACCAGAAGGTCGACCGGCACGCCTTGGCGGATCATGCCCACGCGGTCGGCGCCGCCCCACCACACCGCGCGCACGCCCCCCGGCCGCTCCGGCCCCGGCAGCGTGAACTCCACGTGGCGGCGATCGCGGCCGAAGTAGGCCGGCGGCGCCACCGGCACGGCGCCGCGCAGCAGGAACACGGGCGCAGGGTTGCCTCGACCGAAGGGCCGCAGCACCTGCAGTGCCTTCACCGCGCCGGACGTCATTTCCTGGCTGCGCGCCTCGGCGTCGTACCGATGGACGGGGCCGATGGGCATGCCGCCAGTCGCCGCCGCGCACGCGTCGGCAAACCGCCGCGCGAACTCGGGCACGTCGTCCACGCGGACGGTCAGTCCCACCGCGTGCGCGTGCCCACCGCCGCGCTGGATCAGGTCGGCGCATGAGGCCCGCACCGTCGCCAGCATGTCCACGCCATCGACGCTGCGACCGCTGCCCTTGGCGGTGCCGTCGTCGCGGATGGACATCAAGATCGCGGGGCGGCCGTGCCGTTCGGCGATCTTGGCGGCCACGATGCCCACGACACCCTCGTGCCAGCGGGCATCGGCCATCACGATGGCGCCGGCGTCGGCGAGGGCCGGGTCGGCGTCGATGCGTTCGCAGGCCTGCGCAAAGGCCTGGCGGTCGAGCTCGCGGCGGCGCTCGTTGAGTTCCGCAAGCCTGGCCACGATCTCCCTGACGCGGACGGGATCCTCGGTGAGCAGGAGTTCCACTGCCTCGCGCGCGTGACCGAGCCGGCCGACCGCGTTCAGGCGGGGACCGAGCCGGAACCCGACATCCGAGGCATCCACACGTTGGCCGTTGCCGAGCTGCGAATCCCGGAGCAGCGCACTCAGCCCGGCGATCCGGGTAGAAGGCATGATGCCAAGCCCGGCCGCCACGAAGATCCGGTTCTCGTCGACCAGCGGCATCACGTCGGCCACGGTGCCCACCGCCACCAAGGGAAGCGTGGACGCGACCGCATCGCGCAGGACGTCGGCGACGCGCTCGCCACCGCACCAGATCCGCGCGAACTCGGACGCCACCTTGAACGCCACCGCCGCACCGCACAGCTCGGCGAACGGCGCATGCTCGTGGCCCGGCAGCGCCGGATGGGCGATCGCGTCGGCCTCGGCCACCCCGCCGGCATCGACGTGGTGGTGATCGGTCACCAGGAGTTCCAGGCCGAGGTCGCGCGCCAGGCGGGCTTCCGCGACGGCCGATGCCCCGCAATCCACGGTCACCACCACCTGCACGCCGTCCGCCGCCAGTTGGTGGAGGGCCGCAGCGTTGAGACCGTACCCCTCCTCGAATCGATCGGGCACGTACGGCACCAGGTCGGCGCCGGGCGATGCGGCCCGAATCACGCGCCACAGCACGGCCGTCGCGGTGATGCCGTCGGCGTCATAGTCGCCGTAGATGGCCACCCGGCGTCCGGCGCGGACCGCCGCCTCGAGCCGAGTGGCCACGGCGGTGGCGCCCGGCAGGGTGCGCGGCAGGTGCAGCAGCCGGAGGGCCCGCTCCGGCGTGTGGTGATGGAGGATCTCCCGGGCGCGGGCATCGGCAGGCTCCGGCCGGGACGCCTGGACGCGGTGCAGCAGGCTCTCCTCCGCCCCGGCGCCCGACCCCGCGGGCACCCATCGGCTGGCGATCAACGTCATCGGGGACAGGCTACCCCGGCCCGGTACGATCCCGCCGTGCACGATCGATACAAGACCATCCTGCTGTTCGGGGCCCCGGGCGTCGGCAAGGGAACGCAAGGCAAGATCCTCGGCCACATCCCCGGCTTCTACCACCTGGCGTGCGGCGACGTGTTCCGCTCGCTGGACATGACCAGCCCGCTCGGGAAGAAGTTCCTCGAGCACAGTTCACGCGGCGAACTGGTGCCCGACGAGCTCACGATCGAGATGTGGAAGCAGAACATCCACGCGCAGACGGTGCTCAGCATCTACAAGCCGCACCAGGACCTGCTGATCCTGGACGGCATCCCGCGCAGCCTGACGCAGGCGAAGGCGCTCGACCCGTACCTCGAGGTGCTCATGGTGGTGCACCTGGTGTGCTCGGACGTCGACGCGATGGTGATGCGCATGCGCCGGCGGGCACTCAAGGAGAACCGCCTCGACGACGCCGACGAGAAAGTTATCAGGAAGCGTTTCGAGGTCTACCAACGCGAGACCGCGCCGGTGCTGGGGCACTACCCGCGGTCCATTGTGCGCGAGGTGGACTCAGTGGGGTCGCCGGCCGTGATCCTGCAGCGCATCCTGGACATCCTGGCGCCGCTCCAGGACGCCCACTTCAGGAATCCGCTCTCGGGCGAACCAAAACCCTGAACATCGCCTTGACACGCCCCTCGATCGATTCTACGATCCCTATGTACCTCTCCTGAGGTACTCAACCAAGCCCCCGGAAGCGCGTCGCGTTGACCTCACGGTCCGCGGCGCGTTCTTTTTTGCGCGCGCCGTTCGCGGCGCGTCGGCGTGGGGCGCTGGTTCAGGCCAGCACTCTCCCGACTCGGGACACGTCTCGCCGCGAGCAGGGCACGTCCCGCCGTCAGGGCGAGGTCCGCGCCCGCAGTCCCTCGGGGATCAGCTCGCGGTACCGATCGGCCACCGCCTGGAACCACGCGCGTTCCTCGGGATCGAGTCCCGGAATGCGTGCCGCCGCCTCAAGCGAGGAGAGCCGCGCCTGCAGGATCGCACGCACCGCCGGGGCGTCGCCGAGCCCTCCCGGCCGTGCCAGCTGCGCGCGCAATTGCGCGATGTCCGGATGCGAATCCACCCCAATCTCCTCGCCCGGAAGTCGTTCGAGGGCCAACGCCTCCCGCGGCACCGGAAACGCCGCCGCCAAGCGCTCGGCCTGCCGCTCGCGGCCGGTGTCGACCAGCGTCGATGCCATGCCGGGATCGCCGAAGCGAGAGAGGTCGTCGTACGAGCCGACCTCCATGTCCACCTCGAGCCGATGCTCGAGCGGCCGACCGTCGGGACCACCGACGACGCGCCCCTCCGCATCGCGCTCGCCCCGCATCACCGTCAGCCGAATGGTCTCGCCCGGACGCTTGAGCTGCACGATGTTGGTGAGCTGCTGGCTCACGGAGATGGACTGCCCGTCGATGGCCACGATGCGGTCCCCGGGCTGCAGCACCTTCCGCGCCGGCATGTTGGGGATCAGGGCCGTCACCGTCACGCCGTCCACGTCGCCGAAACGCCCGGCCATCTGGATGCCGAGGGCGCCGCGCGGCGCGTTCATGATCCTGGACTGACCGATCCACAGCAATCGTCGGTGCGCCTCGGTGGACAGCCCTCCGCGCGACAGGCGCAGCCACACCTGGGCATCCGGGATCGAACGGTCGAGCAATGCCTCGGTGGATGCCCGACGCTCGTCGAACGAGGATGCATCGAGGCCGCGCACGAGCGCCTCCATGCGAGGATCGGCCGTGAGCAGCGCGAGCGAGGCGTCCTCCCACGGCACGGACGGCGCGACCGGCACCGCCGTCGACGACCGGATGCGGATGTCCTGCGCCATCGCCGCCGGCCCGACCGCCGACACCGCGATCACCGCGGCAAGGAGCGCGCCCAGGATTCGATGGCGGCGGTCTTCCGGTCGATCAGGTCCAGGAATCGGTCGGCGCGCAGCCGCGCGAAGCGGCCGGAACGCGCCAAGGGAACCAGGCTCTCCACCGTGCACGCTTCGATCATAAGCCACGGGATCGCCGCGGCTTCCTGCGCCAGCAGCGGATCCCCGAGGCCAGCGTTGCATCCGTCGACCACGGCGCGTGCCAGCCCGAAGTCCGGCTCCGCCACCCACGCCGACGGCTCGACGCCGGCGATCGGCGCGTTCGAGAAGTGCAGCGCGGCATTGGCCACCTCGCACGCGCGGCGATCAATCCCCGCGGAGTCGAAGTCGAGGATCGCCACCACGCGGTCGCGCCGGTACAGCGCGTTCCCCGGATGCACGTCGCCGTGGCCGCACGTCATCGGCGACTCGGCGATGCCCGCCTCGTCCGCGCGCCGCTCGGCCGACATCGCCCGGTCGACGATCCGCTGGAGCGTCCGCCGCAGGGCCGCCTGGTCGGTGTCGGGATCCGCGCGCATCACCGCCTCAAGGACCGGGACGCCCGCTCCCGCCAGGCCACCCGGCCGGTGGAACGACGTCCGCGGCGGTGCATCGCGCGCATCGAACCCTTCCGCCGCACGCAGCGCCCGCCCGAGCGCCAGGCCGGCCGCCGCCGCCTGCACGACGCCGCGCGACCATCGATCGCCTTCCACCCAGTGAAAGAGCTCGAAGGCCCCGGCCCCGGTCCGGAATTCGTGGTCCCCGGCGGCGGTTCGAGCGAGCCGCGCCACCGGCACACCCGCCGCGAACAGATGCTCCTGGAAGCGGTGCAGGAAGGAGGCGCGCTCCGTGGACCACGTGCGCGCGGAACGCCGCTTCAGCATGAAGTCACCGTCCGGCGTCCGCAAGCGTCCCTTGGCGGATGCCGACGCGCCCCGCCCGATCGGCTCAAACTGCACCGGGCCGCGGAGGCCGTACGCGCGCACCGCCGCCCGGAGCTCCTCTCGGTCGAGGGATGGCCGCGAGTGCGGCGTCATTCGGCGTTCTGGGCCTGTTCCTTGATTCGGTCGATCGCGGTCTTGATCTCGACCACGCGCCGACTGATCTCCACGTCACCGCTCTTGGAGGCGATGGTGTTGGCCTCGCGGAGCATCTCCTGCGCCAGGAAGTCGAGCGTCCGCCCGGCGGGCTGCGGGTTGGCGGGCTCGATCACGGAGCGGAACTGCTCGAGGTGCCCGGCCAGCCGGGCGACCTCCTCGGCAATGTCGCTGCGCTCGGCGAAGATGGCGACCTCGCGGATCACCTCGGCCTCGCCCACCGAAACGCCGAGCTCCTTCAACCCCGCCGCCAGCCGCTGCCGCAACCGGTCCTGGTACCCCGCGACCACCTCCGGCGCACGGCGCCGGACGTCCTCGAGGAGCACGGCGATTCGGTCGCCGAAGCCGGTAAGCAGCTCGCGAAGCGCGTCGCCCTCGCGCGCACGCATCGTCAGGAGCGCCGTGCATGCGTCTTCCACGGCCTGCAGCACGATGGGCCGTGCCGTCGCCGCCACCGCCTCGGCGCGATCGTCGAGCACCACGCCGGGAAGCGCAAGCAGGTCCGCAAGCCGAAGTTCGGCGGTCACGCCGGGGAGATCGGCCGCGCGCAACTGACGGGCATACGCCTCGAGCGCGGCCACGTTGATGCTGGCCACCACGCGACCCGACGACTCCGACCACCGGAGCGTCAGGGTGACGCTTCCGCGCGTCAGGCGCCGCACGAGGATCGCCTCGATGTCCGCCTCGAGCGACTCAAGGTCGCCGGGCAGGCGCATCGAACTCTTGAAGAACCGATTGTTGACCGAGCGGATCTCGACGCTGCAGCGCGCGCCCTCGAGCTCGGTGGTCGCCGAGCCGAAACCGGTCATCGACCGGATCATGGGGTCGACGCGGGGGCCGGAGCGGGCGCGGGTGCCGGTTCAGCCGCGGGCGCCGGGGCTGGCGCGGGAGCGGGTTCGGTCGCCGGCGCGGGGGCCGGGGCGGCGGCAGGCGCGGGGGCCGGCGCAGGCGCGGCGGCCGGTGCGGCGGGAAGCGTGATGGCTCCCGACTCGGTCCCCGAGTTCATCGCAGGAGCCGCTGCCGCGGGGGCGGACGCCGGGCTCGCAGGCACGGGCATGGTGGCCGCCGGCGCCGGTTCGGCGGGCGCGGGTTCGGGCTCGGCACCGCCGCGCAGGAGCGAGTCGTCCATGATGTTCAGCGCAATGGCCAGCGCCAGGTAGATGGCGAAGCCGGTCACGGTGGCGTAGGTCAGCGCGTCCCCGGTCCGCCCACCGAAGGCGGTGTCGGACCCGCCGCCGCCGCCGAAGGCCTGGGCAAGGCCCCCGCCCTGCGGACGCTGCACCAGGATGATGAGCACCAGCGCGAGCGAGGCGAACAGGAAGAGGATGACCAGCAGCGTGAAGACGACGCCCATGGGCGGGATTCCTTGGTTCCTCAGGCTGCCGACCACGCCTCTGCCGCGGCGCGGCAGATCGCGACGAAGTCGTCAGCCTTGAGGCTGGCGCCGCCGACGAGCCCGCCGTCGACGTCCGGACACCGGAAGAGCGCGTGCGCGTTCTTCGCGTTGACCGACCCGCCGTAGACGACGCGGACCCGCGCGGCGAACGAAGAATCATACAGGTCGGCCAGCACCTGCCGGATCGAGGCGTGCATCGACTGCGCGTCCTCGGGGTGCGCGGTCCGGCCCGTGCCGATGGCCCAGACCGGTTCGTACGCCACCACCACTCGACTCACGGACTCGGCGGGCAGCGTCCCGAAACACCCGCGAAGTTGGGCCTCCACCACCGCTTCCGCGCGTCCGTCGTCGCGCTGGGCGAGCAGTTCGCCAACGCACAGCACCGGTTCGAGCCCGGAGGCGCAGGCGATGGCCAGTTTCTCGTGCAGCAGCGGGTCGTGCTCATGCAGGCCGTGCCGGCGCTCGGAATGCCCAATAATCACAGATCGCGCCCCGAGGTCGGTGAGCATCCCGGCACTCACCTGGCCCGTGAATGCCCCGCTCGCCTCAGCGGAGCAATCCTGGCCTCCCAACAGCACCGCCGAGTGGCCGAGCGCCCGCCCGACGGGCATGAGGTACGGGAACGGTGGATACAGCGCCACATCGACGCGTCGTTCGGTGCCGTCGGCGGCCACCGCCGCCAGCACCGACTCGGCCAACTCGACCGCGCCGGCAAGGTCGGCGTTCATCTTCCAGTTCCCACCCACGAACGGCCGTCGATCCGGATGCATGCCGTCAGTCTACGCCCGCCTGGAAGGCGCCCGGAGCATCCCTACACTCGTGCCCCTATGGCCACGCCCGCCCGTACCGCGCCCGAGATCCGCAGGGACTTCATCCGGTTCTTCGAGGAGAAGTGCGGCCACGCCATGGTGCCGTCGAGCCCAGCCATCCCGTTCGACGATCCCACCCTGCTGTTTGCCAACGCAGGGATGAACCAATTCAAGGACGTGTTCCTCGGCCGAGGCACGCGGCCGTACACGCGCGCCGTCAACACGCAGAAGTGCATCCGCGCCGGCGGCAAGCACAACGATCTCGAGGACGTGGGGCGCGACACCTACCACCACACCTTCTTCGAGATGCTCGGCAACTGGTCGCTCGGCGACTACTTCAAGAAGGAAGCCATCGAGTGGGCCTTCGAGCTGCTGACCAAGGTCTACGGCATCGATCCCAATCGCCTCTACGCCACGTGGTGCGCCGGTGACCCGAAGCAGGGCGTGGAACCCGACCACGAGAGCCGTGACCTGTGGCTGAAGTTCCTCCCCGCGGACCACGTGATCCCGGGCAGCATGAAGGACAACTTCTGGGAGATGGGCGAGACCGGCCCGTGCGGACCGTGCACCGAGGTCCACTTCGACCGCATCGGCGGCCGAAACGCCGCATCGCTCGTGAACACCGGGGATCCGGACGTCCTGGAGATCTGGAACCTGGTGTTCATCCAGTTCAACCGCGAGCCGGGTGGCCGGCTGACGCCTCTTCCGGCCCGCCACGTCGACACCGGGATGGGCCTGGAGCGACTGGTGAGCGTGCTGCAGGACAAGCGGTCGAACTACGACACCGACGTGTTTGCGCCAATCTTCGCACTGACGTCCACGGTCACGGGCGCACGCCCGTACGGCGGACGACTCGATGACGCCGTCGATACCGCCTACCGCGTGGTGGCCGACCACGTGCGTTGCCTCGCCGTGGCCGTCGCCGACGGTGCGGCGCCCGGCAACGAGGGCCGCAACTACGTCCTTCGGCGCATCCTCCGCCGCGCCATCCGCGCCGGGCACCAGCACCTGGGCGCCCGCGAGCCATTCATCTTCCGCCTCGTGCCGGCGGTCGTCGAGACCCTCGGCGACACCTTCCCTTCCCTGGTCGAGCAGGCCTCGCGCGTGGTGCACGCCATCCGCGAGGAGGAAGTGGCCTTCGGCAAGACGCTGGAGCGCGGCATCGCGCTGTTCGAGGAGGCCGCCCGCCGCGCCGGCGCGGACCGGCGCATCGGCGCCCAGGACGCGTTCAGCCTGCACGACACCTTCGGATTCCCGATCGACCTCACGCAGGTGATGGCCGAGGAGCGCGGGATGACCGTGGACGTCGCCGGCTATGAGCAGTTGATGGAGGCCGCACGTCACCGCAGCCGGGAGGGAGGCTCGCGCGATGGCGGCTTCCGGCTCCCGCCGCCCGACGTCCTCGAGAAGCTCCGCAGCGGGCTCCACGTCCACGCCACCGACGATGCGTCGCGCGACGACCCGAAGCCGACGGCCACCACCGTGGCCGCCATCTGGGACGGCAACGCGCTGGTGCAGAAGGCCATGGTGGAGCAACGCGTGGCGCTGGTGCTGCGCAAAACCCCGTTCTACGCCGAAGCCGGCGGCCAGGTGGGCGACGCCGGGCTGGTCGAGTGCGGGCATGGCGGATCACGGACGAATCGCTTCCGGGTGGAGGACACGCAGCGCGCGGGCGAGTACGTGTTCCACGTCGGCCACTCGACCCACGGCGCCATCGCCGTGGGAGACGACGCCACCGCCACGGTGGACCGCTCGCGGCGCGAGCGGGTCGCGGCCAACCACACCGCCACCCACCTGATGAACCATGCGCTCCGCGAGGTGCTCGGGTCCGGCGTGGAGCAGCGTGGCTCGCTCGTGTCCGATGACCGGCTCCGCTTCGACTTCACGCACGGAAAGGCGATGACCCCCGACGAGATCGGTCGCGTCGAGATCCTCGTCAACGCGGCGATCGCGCGCACGCTGCCGGTGCACACCGCCGTCGTACCGCTCGACCGCGCCAAGTCGATTGCCGGCGTCCGCGCAGTGTTCGGCGAGCGCTATCCCGACCCCGTGCGCGTGGTGGCGATCGGTGCATCGGTGGAAGACATGCTCGCCGATCCGAGCAATGCCCGCTGGTCGGGGATGTCGGTGGAGTTCTGTGGCGGGACGCACCTGCGCAACGCAGAGCAGGCCCAGCACTTCGCGATCGTCGGCGAGGGCGCGTCGAGCGCCGGCATCCGGCGCGTGTTCGCGATCACGGGTGCGGCGGCACACGCTGCGGCTGGCACCGCCGCCGCCCTCGAGCAGCGCGTGGCCGCGGCCCGGCGCATGCAGGGCGAGGAACTGGCCACCGAGGTGGCCGCGATCGCGGCGGCGCTCGGCGATGCGCAGGTGTCCGTGGCGTTCCGGCACCGCGTCGAACCCGCGATCGCCGAGCTCCGCGAACGCGCGAAGGAATGGCGCAAGGCCCAGGAGGGCGCGAACCGCGACGCGGTGGTCGCCCAGGCGCGTCGCATCGCCGAGACCGCGAGTGGCCCGGTGATTGTGGACGCGGTCGACGGGGCGGATCCTGCCGCGCTGCTCTCGGCACTGAGCGCGGTGCGGGCGCGCTGCCCCGATGCCGCCATCATGCTCCTCAGCGCCGACGAGGCCGGTGGGAAGGTGGCGATCGCGGCCGACGTCCCCAAGGCGATCCAGGACAAGGGGCTCAAGGCGGGCGACTGGGCCCGTGCCGCCGCCGAGGCGTGCGGCGGCAAGGGCGGCGGTCGGCCCGACTTCGCGCAGGCCGGTGGCAAAGATCCCTCGCGGCTCCCCGACGCGCTCCGCATCGCGCGGGCATTCGCCGCCGGGCGCGTCGAGGCCTGAGCGGGCGCGCGCCGGATCCGAACGTCGCTCCGAGCGCGCGTCCCTATCCTGCCGCGCATGAACGACGCTTCCATCCGGTCGGTCCTCGTGGAGGACCGGGTCTTCCCGCCGCCGGCGGACTTCGCGGCCCGCATGGGCACCGTGCACGTGCCCGGGATGGAGGCATACCGTGCCATGCACGAGCGCTCCATCCGGGACCCGGAGGGCTTCTGGGGCGAGGTGGCACGGGACTTCACGTGGTTCACGCCATGGGGCAAGGTGGTCGAGTGGAACCTGCCGGATGCGCGTTGGTTCGTGGGTGGCACCACGAACGCGTGCTTCAACGCGGTGGACCGCCAGGTCGAGGCGGGCCACGGCGACGAGGTGGCCATCCTCTGGGAAGGCGAACCGTGCGCCGATGCGGGCCCCGAGGTGCGCCGGATCACCTATCGCCAGCTGCGCGACGAGGTGGCGCGCTGCGCGGAGGCGCTCGAGTCGCTCGGCGTCCGCAAGGGTGACGTGGTCACCCTGTACATGGGCATGGTGCCGGAGCTTGCGGTGGCGGTGCTCGCCTGTGCACGCCTCGGCGCACCGCACAGCGTGATCTTCGGCGGGTTCGCGGCCCAGGCGATCGTCGACCGCGTGCAGGATGCCGACAGCCGGGTCATCGTCACGTGCGACGGCGCGTGGCGCCGCGGGGCGGTGGTTCCACTGAAGGCCAACGTCGATGCGGCGTGCGAGCGCCTGCCCGGGGTCGAGCACGTGCTCGTCCTGCGCCGAACGGGCGGCGACTGCGCCATGACGCCGGGACGCGACGTCTGGTGGCACGACGTGGTGCCCGCGCAGCCGGGCGCGCGCCCATGCGAACCGGTCGACAGCGAGCACCCGCTGTTCCTCCTCTACACCTCGGGGAGCACGGGCAAGCCCAAGGGAATCCTGCACACCACGGGCGGGTACATGGTGTTCACCGCGGCCACCGCGCGCTGGACGTTCAACCTGGTTCCCGGATCAGGGCAGGTCTACTTCTGCACGGCCGACCTCGGCTGGATCACCGGGCACAGCTACATCGTGTACGGGCTGCTCCCCAACCGGGTGCCCACGCTGATGTACGAAGGTGCGCCGAACTTCCCCGCCGAGGATCGCTTCTGGGCGATCGTCGAACGGCACCGCGTCACCCACTTCTACACCGCGCCGACCGCCATCCGCAGCTTCATGCGCTGGGGCGATACGCATCCGGCGCGGCATGACCTCTCGAGCCTCCGCGTGCTGGGCACCGTCGGGGAACCGATCAACCCGGAGGCGTGGATCTGGTACCACGAGCGCATCGGCGGCGGGCGCTGCCCGATCGTCGACACCATGTGGCAGACCGAGACCGGCGGCCACGTGATCACCCCGCTCCCCGGCGCGACGCCGACGGTCCCCGGCAGCTGCACCCTGCCCATGTTCGGGGTCGATGCCGCGGTCGTCGACGAACACGGCCGCGAACAGCCCGCCAACGTCGGCGGATTGCTCGTGATCCGCCGGCCCTGGCCCGGGATGCTGCGCGGCGTGCACGGTGACCGGCAGCGGTTCATCGACACCTACTGGTCCCGCGTGCCAGGGATGTACCTGGCAGGCGACGGCGCGCGCCGGGACGACCGCGGCTACTTCTGGATCATGGGCCGGATCGACGACGTGCTCAACGTCAGCGGGCACCGCCTGGGCACGGCCGAGGTCGAGAGCAGCCTGGTCGGCAGCAAGCTGGTGGTGGAAGCCGCGGTGGTCGGAATGCCCCACGAGATCAAGGGCACCGGCGTGGCTGCGTTCTGCGTGCTGCACCCCGACCACGCCCACGATGCCGGCGACGCCATGCGGCGAAGGCTCATGGAGCACGTGGCCAAGGACATCGGCGCCATCGCGCGACCCGACGTGATCCGCTTCACCAACGCGCTGCCCAAGACGCGCAGTGGCAAGATCATGCGCCGGCTGCTGCGCGACGTCGCCGCGGGCAAGGAAGTGACGCAGGACACCACGACGCTCGAGGACTTCGGTGTGCTGGCGAAGCTGCGCGAAGGGGACGAGTGACCGACGTGGAGCGCACGCCGGCGCCGACGACACGCCGCCGCTTCACTGCGTGAGCCACCACTCGGCGGCCGGCGCGCGATCGCACCAGCGACGCATGTCGCGCAACGCCTCGGGCAGCGCGAAGTCCACCGAACCGTCGATGGTGGTGAAGAGCGCCTCGCCGTTGAAGCGCGCGCTCACCGAGCCGTAGCTCGCCGGGTCGGCCGGGTCGTAGTCGACCGCCCACTGCGGCGTGGCGGTGGCCATCCACGGTCCGTCGACGCGGAAGTTGCCCTCGTTGATCGTGCCGTCCTCGGTGGCCGCAGTGCGCGACGACACGAAGGCCATGGTGCGGTCCGGCCGCCGCGCCGCGGAGAGGCGCAGCAGGCTCATCCCGAAGAACGGGTTCGGCGCCCCGTTGGGAAGCGCCTCGTCCACGGGGAACCGCGCCTCGTCGCCGCCCACCCACGTGCTGTTGAGGCCCATGCTCGGATAGAGCGAGGCGAAGTAGTAGAAGCGCTGCCGGTCGCCGGCCTGCAGCCGTTCGAGCGTGGCGGCATTCTCGCCCGTGTACAGCCGTCGAAGGTCGTCGCCGAGCCACGGCGCGAGCCGCCACGGCCACCGGCGTCGCACCTCGACGTCGCCGCCGTAGGCCTCGGGCGGGATGGCGGCGCCGTTCTCGTCCCGTGCATCCAGTCCGCTCCGATACCCAGGAAGGACGAACCCGCGCTCGTCCGTGGCGTAACTGGTCCATGCCACCATCAGGCTGCGGGCCCCGGAGGCCTCGCGCATGCGTGCAGCGCTTCGGCGCGCACCCATCGCGACCGGGACCACGATGGCGACCACGATGCCGATAATGACGATGACCACCAGCAGTTCCACCAACGAGAAGCCCGCACGGACGCGGACAAACGGGGAGGATTGCGGTCGCGTCGTGGGCACGGGGGATCCATAGTATTGGCTTGCACCATGGTCGACGTGCGCCGCCATCTCCGCACCCTCGCTGCCTGCGCCGCTGCCGCCGCGCCGGCCGCGGCATTCGGCTCCGGCACCACGTGGAGCGCCGACTTCGCCGCTCCGACGCTGGACCGGTGGATGTATCCGTTCAACGCCACGCCCGGAGCACGGACCGCGGCGAGCACGTTCGGCAGCGAGCCGGGTGCCGCCGACTTCGACAGCCGTGATGGACAGATGCTGGTGGCGTTCGCCACCGGATCCCAGCTGCCCACCGGACTCGGCGACGCATTGACGGTGACCCGCGCGGTGCTCGAACTCGAAGTGGCCACCAACCTCGCGTTCATCTACGACCCCACGCCCGACGCTTGGCAGACGTTCCTGGCCGCAGGCGATCCCGATCGGCAGGAGGATCCCGATGCCGGCCAGCCCGTCGAGTGCTTCGGCGTGGGGTTCCGCAACGGATGGTCGGCGGCGTCGTTCCAGGAGGGCTCCCCGTACACCGCGCCCGGCACCAGCTTCCTTGCGCCCGGCGTACGCAACGCGTTCGCCGCAACCATGGACGCGGCCGGCACCGCGACCGACGTGTCGCAGAACCCCAGGCAGCGCTTCGGTCCGACCGCGTGGGCCACGGGCACGATCGACGGCGTCGAGCCGGGCGAGTTTGTCCCCGCCGGGCGGATCATGCGGTTCGAACTGGCGGTCGACGATCCCGGGGTACAGCGCTACCTGCGCGAGGGCATCGACGCGGGTCGGCTGTTTCTGTCGATCTCGAGCCTCACCTTCGTCGAGCAGCAGGCGGGTCAGTTCCCGTCGTTCGTCACCAAGGAGAATGCGTTGGTGCCGCTGGGCCTCGCACGCGCGCCGCGGTTGGTGGTGGAGGCGCGCGAAGGCTCGCCGTGCATCGCTGCCGACCTCGACTGCGACGGCGCCGTCAACGGCATCGACCTCGGCATCCTGCTCGGCAACTGGGGAACGTGCGGCGACTGCGCTGCGGACCTCACGGGCGACGGCGACGTGAACGGCATCGACCTCGGCGTGCTGCTCGGCAACTGGGGCTGACCAACGCCCGAAGGCTCACTCAGGCCGCGCGTTCCGGCGCAGCCTCGGCCAGCGCCCCGACGAGGGCGCGCCGTGCAGCCTGCAGCGTGCGGTCGGCATCGGCAAGCAGCCGCTCCACCACGCCCTGCGGCAGATGCATGCGCGCGGCGATCTCCGGGGGCTCCAGGCCCTTGCCGTGGCGCAGCCGCAGCGCCATCCGCTCGTGGTGAGTGAGGTACGCCATCACGCGCGCCGCAAAGCCGTCCACCAACGCCGCGGCATCGACGGGTGCCGCGGTGCGCGTGCGGCGACGGGACAAGATGGTCACTTCCGCCATGGCGTGCACTCCTTTGCAACGCTTCGGCCGAACGACTGCCTGGGTACGGGGCGGCTTTACTTCCGACGTCCTTGCCGGTCATGCCCCCGAGGGCATTCCTTGGCGCCGCCCAGTCCTGAACGGGATCATAACAACCCTCATGCCGCCGCGGGAAGCAACTCGATCCGACGGGCCACCGTGGACCAGTTCGATTCGAATCCCACCGCGCCCACCAGGGGCCCGACGGCAGACACCACCAACGGGTCGAACTGGGCACCCGATTGGGCCTCGAGCTCCGCGAACGCCTCCGGCAAGGTGATCGACTGCCGGTAGGGGCGAACCGAGGTCATGGCGTCCAGGGCATCGGCAACGGCCACGATGCGCGCATGAAGCGGAATGGCGTTGCCGAAGAGCCCGTCGGGGTAGCCGAGGCCGTCCCACCGCTCGTGGTGCCAGCGCGCGACCGGTGCCGCGAACGCGAGCGCGGGCATGCGGCGGAGGATGGATCCTCCGTACACGGCGTGGCGGCGGATCGTCGCGGACTGCACCGCGCTCAGCGGCTCGGGCGAGCGGAGCACCTCGGCAGGCACCAGGATCTTGCCGACGTCGTGGAGCAGCGCGGCGATGCGCAGGCTGCGGAGCTCGCGCGCCTCCATCCCGATCGAGGAGCCGAGCATCGTGGCCAGCGCGGATACGCGAAGCGAGTGCCCGGCCTGGGCAGGATCCATCTCATCGACCTGCGCGACCAGTTCGGCCACCAGATGCGAGAGGCTGCAGTCGGTGTCGGGAAGCGCCGGCGCGGTGGTCGCGGCCGCGCGAGGCTCGACGGTGAACCAGCCGCGGGAAGCTGCAGGACCGTGCGAGGTCCGTCCATCCGCGCCTGACGGAGCGCCGTGCGACGAGTCATGCGAGGTGCCGAACGAGCCGTGAGTGTTGCTGTGATCCATGTCTTGGTTCTCCTGTTCGCTCGCGCCGTCGTGCGGCGCAGCGACGGAGGCATCGGCGCACCCGGGACGCCACTGCAGGCCAACCACCGGATTCGCCGCAGGAATCTTCGAAGTCCGAAAACAAACGCGTTCGCCGATTCAGAACGCCTAGAATCCCCACCTTCATGCGCATCGCCCCGGCATCCACCCTGCGCCCCCCCAAGGCGCGCGCCGTTGAAGTGGCCTGCGCCCCCGACACGGCCGCCGACGCCGCGATGCTTCCGGGCTTCTCCTTCGCACGAGTGCTCGGTGGCACCACCGGCCACGAGGCCATCCGAGAGGAGCTCCAGCGGCTTGAGTCCGACGGCGCCCTCCTTCGCGATGCGGCGCCGAAGATGTTCGTCTACCGCGCGGCGCACTCCGGACGGAAGTGGATGGGGCTTGCGTGCGCGATCGACACGCGCGACCTGGTCGCGCACCTCGATGGCGTGGCGGCGGACGAGGAGATCCAGGCGGCGCGCATCGACCTCGAGCGCGTCGGTGCGCAGCTCGTGCCTGCGCTCGTGCGCGTCGAGGCTTCGCCGGACGTGTCGTACCTGATGGCGTGCGACACCAACGAGCGCCCGGGCTACCACTTCGTGGCGGCCGACGGCTCGACGCACTCGGCCTGGGAGGTGAAGCACCCGCAGGCGTACGAGGCGGCCTTCGCGGACCTCGACCCCGTCGAGATCCGCGCCGGAGGTGCACAGGCGATGGCGGCGCACCTCGGTGGCTCAATGCCTTGGGCGATCCTCACCTCCGATGACGACGCGCAGGCCTCTGGCCCGCTCGCCCCGAGGTGCGGACTCTTCGTGCTGCCCGTGGCTGGCTGAGTCCCGGGGCTACACTTCCCCTATGACCGCGTTCGCCACGCCGGATCCCCCCGTTTCCAACCCGGTTGGCCCGGCCCGCGTGCTGGTCTGCGACCCCTTGGCCAAGAGCGGCCTCGATGCGCTCCGCGGGCTTGGCGCCACCGTCCTCAACGACCCGGAGCTCGGCGAGGACACGCTGCCCCGCGCCCTCAAGGACACCGGGGCCGATGTGCTGGTGACCGGCACCACGCCCGTGGGCGCCGAAGCCATCGAGGCAAGCCCTCGTCTCGCGATGATCATTGTGGCCGGGACCAGCGTCGACCACGTCGATGTCGATGCCGCCAGTCGGCGGGGCATCTTCGTGGCCAACTGCCCGGGCCGGAACGCCACCGCGGTGGCGGAGCTGGCCTGGGGCCTGATCATCGCCTGCGACCGGCGGATCCCGGAACAGACCGCCGAGCTCCGTGCTGGTCGGTGGAACCAGCGTGCATTCGCCGCGGCCACCGGGCTGCACGGCCGGACGCTTGGCATCGTGGGCCTCGGGCAGGTGGGCCAGGAGATCGCGCGCATCGGCACGGCTTTCGGCATGGAGGTCATCGCCTGGAGCCGAAACCTGACGGAGGAACGTGCACTCGAGCACGGCGCCGGCTTCTGCGCCAGCCTGGTCAACCTGGCCAAGCTGAGCGACGTGGTCAGCGTCAGCGTCGGCGGCGGCGAGGACACCGACGGGTTGATCAACGAGAAGTTCCTGCACTCGCTGCGGCCCGGCGCGATCCTGGTGAACACGAGCCGGGGCGGCGTCATCGACCAGCCGGCGCTCGCCACGGCGGTCCGTTCGCGCGGCCTTCGCGTCGGCCTCGACGTCTGGGACGTCGAACCGGATGCCCCGGAAGACGATTTCCGCGACCCCATGATCCATGAGCCGGGCGTGGTGGGGACGCACCACATCGGCGCGCTCACCGAGCAGGCCCAGCGCGCCGTTGCCGAGGAAGTCGTGCGCATGGTGCGGGCCTGGGCCGAACGCGGCCACGTCCCCAACTGCGTCAATCGGGCCGCCGCCACACCCGCCACCACGCTGCTGGCCGTGCGGCACATGAACCGCCCTGGCGTGCTCGCGCACGTCTTCTACACCCTGGGCCAAGGGTCGATCAACGTCGAGGAGATGGAGAACATCGTCTACGCCGGAGGCGAGGCCGCGTTGGCGCGCATCCAGCTCGACCAGATGCCGGGCGAGGCGCAACTGACCGCGATCCGCGCGAATCCCAACGTGCTCAGCGCCACGCTCAGCACGATCGCACGGCGGCACTGAGCGCAACCCCCATGGACGAACCGACTGTCGAGCTCGATCCCGGCACGCTCCCCGTGCCGCTTCGCTACAACCTGATGATCGGTGCGATCGTGCCGCGGCCCATCGCCGTGGTGGGAACCTGCGATGCGTCGGGGCGGCCGAACCTGGCGCCGTACAGCTTCTTCACCGGCGCCGGCAGTGACCCCATGACGCTCGTGGTGTGCGTGGCGAACCCGCCCGGCGGTGCCGGCGAGAAGGACACCCTGCGCAACGCAAAGCCGGTGGCGGAGGGTGGAACGGCCGAGTTCACGGTGAGCGTGGCGACGGAGGCGAACATCCTGCGCGTGGTGGCGTGCGCCGAGCCGCTGCCGCACGGCGAGAGCGAGTTCGAACTGGCGGGCCTGACGCCCGTCCCCGGGAGCGCGGTGCGCGCGCCGAGGCTGGCGGAGAGCCCGGTGTCGTTCGAGTGCCGGACCGTCCAGGTGGTGCGCATGGCACCCGGCCGCGTCGGGGGCGGGAACCTCCTCATCGGGGAGGTGGTGCGTGTGCACGTCGCCGAGGGCCTCGTCAACGAGCGCTTGCACGTCGACCCCGCGACACTCGCCGCCGTGGGCCGCATGGGCGGGCTGGACTACTGCAGCACCCGCGAGCGGATGGCGATCCCGTCCGGCCGAAGCGCGCTCGGGGCGACGCTGGGCTGGTGAAAATGTCCCCCGAAATTCCAGGCCCGGTGATGGGCGTTGCTGGCCAAATGCGTTGACCCCTCTGTCCGCCCCGCCACGCCATGGCCAGGCTAGGAGTTCAGCCCGCATGCAACAGATCACCATTGCCAGCCTGTCGTTCTCGCTCGTGGCGACCGCAGCCGCCCACGCGTCGGTCGTGACGTTCCAGGACACCACCATGGCCCCGGCATCCTTCACGATCGGCACGATCGGATCGACGCCGCAGCAGGTCTCGGCCGCCACCGACGCCACCGGAGGCGGTGCACTCCGGGTGAAGACCATGAGCAACGCCGCGGTCTACACGACGCTGGCGCGTTCGGACTGGACCATCACCGCCACCGAGGCAGCGACCGCCACCATCAGCGCCACGGTGGACTTCAAGCCTGAATACACGTTCCTCCAAGGCATGGGGTACAGCCTCCTGGCCATGCAGGGCGGCAGTGCGTACGTCGTCAGCTGGGCCACCACGTCCCAAGGCGGGACCGACGTCGGCAATGGGTGGAAGCGGCGCGCGCTCGGCGGCGTCGGGTTCGAGGACTTCGCGCAGATCGGCAACGCGAACGCCCGGCTCAACCTGACCGCCACGGGTGGAACCATCACGCTCGGGTTCCTCACCGGCAACTCGGTGGGCAGCGGCATCACCGTCCTCTACGACAACCTTGGGATCACGCTGAACGGCGTCGTTCCCGGTCCGGGCGGCCTCGCGGCGTGGGGCGCTGCGGCGCTGCTCACGCGCCGGCGCGCACGCCGGTGAGTTCGTCGAGCATCCCGTCGACCGCCGCCTCGAGGTGATCGAACATCCGTTCGAAGGCCTCGGGGCCGTGCTCGTACGGATCCGCAACGTCGTCGGGCGTGGGGCCAGGGTGAAAGCTCGTCATGGAGCGCAGCTTGGAGGCCGGGGCACCTCGACGCTCGAGTCCCTCCAGGTTCCGCGCGTCCATGTAGACGATCAGGTCGTGGAACCCGAAGTCCTGCTCGGTCACCTGGCGCGCGATGCTCGGCAGGTGGATGCCGCGTCGGTCGGCCTCGGCGATGGTGCGCGGGTCGGGGCGCTCGCCGGCATGCCAGTTCCCGAGGCCGGCACTGTCCACTTCGAAGCGACCACTCACGCCACGCTGCCCGGCGCGGTGGATGAAGATGCCCTCCGCAGCGGGACTGCGGCAGATGTTGCCGAGGCAGAGGAAGAGGATGCGGACGGCGGGCGCGGCGGCTGGTGTGGCGGGAACGTGCATCGGCGGCATTCCATGGGGTTTTCTGGCGTCAGGCGTTGGGCAACCTATACTTCCTCCGGTTGGCTTCTTTGACAACTGGGGCCGTACCGGCATCGACCGGACAGGCAACGCCCGGAGTGGCGCGCCGTGGAGCATGATGGCCACGTAAAAAGCATGCAAACTCACAACTGCCAACACGCAGTACGCTCTCGCCGCCTAATTAGGCAGCGCAGCGAGTCTCCCCACGCCTGACTAAGGGGGCCGCTGTCAAACATCAGGCTGGACCCAATGGGCTGACATGCCTCGGCGGGTCGAGATGATGCATGTCTTGGAACGGAGCGCCCCGCTGCGGGGATACGCCCGGACGACAATCAATCCGCAGACACGCGCGTAGAGGCTTCGTGCGGACTGTTTCGGCACAGGGGTTCGACTCCCCTCGGCTCCACTTTCCATATCTGCCCCGCATGGTCACGTTATGGCCCCCTTTCGGGGGAACGATCCCATTTTTGGGGCGTGGCCTCCATGGAACGGCGTCGGAACGCCGTACAGATCGATGCTGCCGTGCCCCGTTGCGCCACCATGACCCGACCCGAGCCGACCAACGCCGCGGTGCCAGCGCCGATCCCGGCGCCGGCGTCGCGCGAACTGGCGGCGACCCAGTGGTGGGGCGCGATCCATGCCTACATCCGGCAGTCGGGCCGGAGCGACGATCAGGCCCGCGACCTGACGCAGGGGTTCATCGCCGACGTCCTGCTCGGCCGGAATCTCCTCGACAAGCTCGACGAGCGGCGCGGATCGTTCCGGACGCTGCTCCTGAGCGCGGTGCGCAACTACTTGGCCGACGTGTACCGCCATGACCACGCCGGACGACGCCATCCCGGCCCCGATCGGCGGACGCTTGGCGGCGATGCATTGGCCGACGGCGTGGTCGCCCCGGCATCCAGTGCTCCCGAGACGGCCTTCACCCGCGCGTGGATCTCGGCACTGGTGCGCCAGGCGTGCGAGGCCCTCGAGGCGGAGTGCCGCATCGACGGCCGGCGCATGCACTGGGACGTCTTCGATCGACGCGTCCTGCGGCCCATGCTGCAGGGTGCGGACCCCGAACCCTACGAGGCACTGATGTCGCGCTGGGGGCTGACCCAGCCGAGCCAGGTCTCCAACGCCATCGTCTCGATGCGCCGGGCCTTTGCGGTCGCGCTGGTGAAGCGGATCGGCGACACCGTCGACACCTCGCCCGCGGGCGCCCGGGAGGAACTGCGTGCCCTGCTCTCGCTCCTGGAAGGACGTGCCTCATGAGTGAACCGACCGACCCCGGCCTGCGTCGCACCGACGGACCGGATGCCGCGACCTTCGGCGATGCCCTATTGCGCGAGACCCTCGCGTGGGTGCTCGACTCGTTGGTGCGTCCCGCTACGGCCGCTGGCGACTGGATCGCCTACGAAATCGACCCTTCCCGCGGCACCGCCGTGGCGCTCCTCACCGATCCGGCGACTCCGCCGTCACGCCTCCGCCGTGCCCGCGTGCTCTACGCCGCGCAACGCGCCGACGGCG
>JBJOIF010000076.1:0-3988 GCA_046047335.1 Planctomycetota bacterium
CGCCGACCTCCGGCCCGGTCCCCTGTTCACGGGCAGCCGGCAGGCGGCGGCGCTGGCCGAGGGCAGCGGCTCCGTGCTCATCAACCCGTTCGTTGAACCGAACGCGATCCGGCGTGACGCCATCAACCGGACCAGCGGACGAATCCTCGACGGTGGCATGGTCAACAAGGACATGCCCCTGAAGCTCCGCTTGGCCACACCGAGCCACTCGCGGGCCGAGTCGATCCAGGGCACGCTGAACACGATCTTCCCGCGCGAGCGCGGCCAGCGCAACGAGACCGCGCACGGACGCTCCTCGGCGCTCATCGAACTCACCGTCCCGCCGTCGTACGCCAAGCGCACCGGGGAATTCGCCGAGCTGGTGCGGCACTCGCCGCTCGCGGTGACCAACCCCGAGCAGACCGCCATGGCCATCCGACGGTCGCTCCTGGCCAATCCCGGCGGTGCCGGCGCCGCCAGCTGGCGTTGGCAGGCGCTCGGCAAGCGCGCGCTGCCGATGATCCAGGACCTCTACGAGTACCCCGAGGAGCAGCCTCGATTCGCGGCGCTCAACGCCGGCGCAAAGCTCAACGACATGCTGGCGGTACCGGCCCTGATGCGCATGGCCAAGACCAGCGATTCGGTGACGTACCGGACCCAGTCGATCGTGCTGCTCGGGCGCATGGGCACCAACCCGGAGATCGAACTGGGCCTTCGTGAACTCCTCGACGACAACGACGTGGACGTGCGGCTGGCCGCCTTCGAGGCCCTGGAACTGCGCGGCGACACGCACATCATCTCGATGCCGGTGGGCAAGAAGTTCGTCCTGAACATCTGTCCCAGCAAACACCCCATGATCTATGTGTCCCAGAGCGGGCAGCCCCGGATCGTGATCTTCGACGAGGACCTCGAGGTCAAGCGTCCCATGACGCTGTACACGTGGGACGGTCGCCTGATCATCAAGGGGGACGAGGGGAACCAGCTCCTCGAGGTCTTCCACCGCGAACGGATGGACCTTCCCGCCGTGGTGGACCGGGTGAAGCCGGAGGTGGCGTCGCTGATCGGCTACTTCGCCCGCCGCCCCACCCCGGACCGGCCCGAGGCGGGCCTGAATTTCAGCTACAGCGAGACGATCAGCGCCCTCCACGAGCTCTGGCGACTCAAGTACGTGGCGTGCGACTTCCGGGCCGAGCAAGACCGCGTCCTGGCCGAAATCCTCCGGGACGAGGCGGTGGAAGGCGACCTGCGGCCAGAGTTCAGCGACGATCCCGACGGTGAGTCCGCCGACGGCTCGGCCAGCTTGGCCGAGATCGGCGCCCGCCCGCGGAGCGACCTCGAGTCGGCCTCCGTGGGATCCGGACTTGATGCCACGAAGCCGAGGCGCGATACTGTGCCCCGGTGACGTTGCGGGCCTTCCGGCCCGGACGTTGCCCGCCGCGGCCCAGGAGGGGCCGGGTGCCCGATCGACAGGAGGTCCGCAGTGCGCCTTTCCCGCCTCGTCCTGAGCGGCTTCAAGAGCTTCGCCGACGCCACCGAGTTCCGGTTCGACGCGCCCATCATCGGGGTGGTCGGACCCAACGGGTGCGGGAAGAGCAACGTGGTCGACGCCATCAAGTGGGTGCTCGGCGAGCGCAGCGCCAAGAGCCTGCGCGGCGGTGCCATGATGGACGTGATCTTCGCCGGCAGCGCCACGCGCAAGCCGTGCGGAATGGCCAGCGTGACGCTCGTGTTCGACAACCCGGTGCTGTCGGCCGAGGAGCAGCAGCGCCGGATGGCCGGCGCGCCACCCGTGCTCGACGCCGAGGTGGATGCCGTGGCCGAGCACGTCGACGAGGACGGCGCCGAGGGTTCCGCCGCGGTGGACCGCGGCCGGGTTCGCCACCGCGGGCTCCCCGTCGACACCGACGAGGTCGAGGTCACCCGACGGCTGCATGCCGATGGTCGAAGCGAGTACCTGGTCAACGGGCGCAAGGTCCGCCTGCGCGACATCAAGGAACTGTTCATGGACACCGGCATCGGCAACGATGCCTACTCGATCATCGAACAGGGCAAGGTCGACGCGATGCTTCGCGCGGCGCCGATGGAACGGCGCAGCCTGCTTGAGGAAGCCGCCGGAGTCGCCAAGTTCCGCGCCCGCAAGATGGAGGCCCAGCGGAAGCTCGAGAACGCCGAGAAGAACCTGGTGCTGGTGCGCGAGCAGCTGGCCAGCACCGAGCGACGCCTGCGCATCGTCAAGGGCCAGGCCGAGAAGGCCCGCCGGTTCCGCGACCTCGATGCCCGCCGACGCGAACTGCGTACCGCCGTGGCGTTCGAGGCGTATCACGAGCAGCGCGAGCAGCTGGCGGGACTCACCAGCCAGCTCGCATCCCTCGAGGCCGAACGCCAGGAACTCGCGGGCGCGGTGGCCTTGCTGGAGGACCGCCGGAACCAGGCCGAGGCCGCGCGGCACGCCGCGGGCGAGGTCCAGCGCACCCTGGAGCAGCGGCGCATCGAGGCCACGGGGCTCGAACGCCAGGCGGCGCAGCGTGCGGAGATGTCCGCCCGGAGCGTGGCGGAGGCCGAGGAACACGCCGCCACCGAGGTGGCCCGGGTCGCCGAGTTCGACGCCCGGATCGTCGAGTTGACCGCGCGCATCGAGCAGGCCGCCGAGCAGGTGGCCGCCGCTGCAGAGGCCGCCAACGAAGCCGAGCGCGCCGTGATGGGAGCCTCCGACGCCCGCGCCCGCACCGCCGAGGCGGCGCAGCAGGCACGCGCCGCCGCCGACCGGCTCCGCGACCAGGCGATGGGCGCCGACCGAGACGTGGCGCGGTCCACTGCGTCGCTCTCCGCGATCGACGACCGCGAACGGCAGCTCGACGATCAGTTGGCGCGCATCGAGCGCAAGCAGGACCCGTTCCGATTCGAGATCGACGCCCAACGGGCCACACGGAACCACCACGTCGTGCGTCTGATGGTGGGGCGCGACGAAGCCGAGCGGCTCGAGCGCGAGCTCCACGCCCATCTGACGGACGCGGCCTCGCTCGGCGACCGGCACGCCGCCCTCGCCCAACGGTTGGCGACGCTGCGCGACGAGCGAACGTCGCTCGAGAGCCGCAGCCGTCTGCTCGAGGAGATGCAGCGCGCCCGCGAGGGCGTCGATGAGGCCGTGCGGCAGGTCATGGCCGACCGCGCCGCGCACCCGGGCGTCATCGGCCTGCTCGGCGAGTGGATCGAGACGGACCTGGCGGACGCGGCCGCGGTCGAGGCTGCCCTTGGCCGGGATCTGGAACTTCTGCTGGTGGATGGCGGTCACGACGCCATCACGGCCGCCCGCGCCTGCGTCGGGATGCGCGGGCGCGTGACCCTCGCCTCGGCCGCGGACGGCCGGGCCGCGACCGCCCATGAGCGCCCCGCCATCGCGGGCTGCACGCCGTTGCGTGCGCTCGTCCGGGTTCGCGACGGTGCAGAACACCTGGTGGACCGGCTGCTCGCGGACACGTTCGTCGTTGACACGCTGGACGCCGCCGCTGCCGCCGTGGCGCAGGGCTACGGCAACGCCCGGGTGGTGACGCGCGCCGGTGAGTACCTGGACGGGGCCGGCCGGGTCACCGTCGGCCAGCCCACGGGCAGCGGGTCGGGCGAGGGCCTGCTCGCTCGCCGGGCCGAGTTGAACCAGCTGCAGCGCCGGTTGGCCGCCCTCGGGGTGGAGATGGAAATGGTGGAAGGCGAGGCGGCGACGCTCCTGGCTCGCGGGGACGAGGCCAAGTCCCGCCACCGCGCCGTCGAGGACGCCCTCGCCGCCGTGCGTCGAGGCATGGTCGACGCCGAGTACCAGCGCGACCGCTGCGACCAACTGATCCAGCGCGTCGAGCACGAACAAGCCGCCCTGGGCGTCGAGATCGACGAGCTCTACCGCCGGCTGCGGACCCTGGCCGACGAGCGTGAGGCCGCGCAGGACCGAGTCAACGCCGCCAAGGCTTCGGTGGAGGCCTTGGCCGGCCGCCGCGCCGTGGCGGATGCCGAGGCCGTC
>JBJOIF010000077.1:0-6301 GCA_046047335.1 Planctomycetota bacterium
AGCGAGGGCGCCGTCACTCCGCTGTGCGTCGGCAGCTTCGCGGCCATGAAGGCGCTCAGCACCCGCAACGACGCGCCCACCAAGGCGAGTCGTCCGTTCGATCGCGACCGCGATGGATTCGTCCTCGCCGAAGGTGCCGGCATCGTGGTGCTCGAGGAACTCGAGCACGCGCGCCGGCGCGGAGCACGGATCTATGCGGAGCTCACGGGCTACGGTGTGACCGGGGACGCCTCGCACATCGCAGCACCCGATGCCGAGGGTCGCGGCGCGCGGATGGCCATGGAGATCGCCATCCGGGATGCTGGACTGAACGCTTCGGACATCGGCTACATCAACGCGCACGGCACCAGCACGCCGCTCGGCGACAAGGCCGAGGTCATGGCGGTGAAGTCGCTGTTCGGCGACGGCGCGCGCAAGCTCGCCATGTCGAGCACCAAGAGCGTGACCGGGCACACCCTCGGGGGCGCCGGCGCGATCGAGTGCGTAGCCACGGTCAAGGCGATCGTCGACGGGGTCCTTCCGCCGACCATCAACCTGGAGTCGCCGGACGACGGGTTTGATCTTGACTTCGTGGCCAACGTCGCCCAGGAGCGGGCGGTCGACCACGCCATCAACAACTCCTTCGGTTTCGGCGGCCACAACACCTCCATGGTGCTCAGCCGGTTCCGGGGCTGAATCCGGACCACGCCGTCGGCGAATCCCTCCCGGTCCCATGGATCCGCGAGACGCGCCACGAGCCCATGCCCAGACCATCGAGGACTGCCGCCGCGGGCTGGCGGACCTCATGGTCGATGCTCACTTGGAGGTCGCCCCCGGCATGGCCGAGCGGTACGGGGCCATGGCCCGGCGGACGTGGGGCACGGAGGCACTCTCCCGCATCGACCATCTGGCGCAGGCGATGGCCGTGGGCGAGCCGGACGTGTTCAGCGCGCACATGGAAGGCTCGATCGCCGCGCTCCGCGCCCGGCACGTGGCCGACGAGGACATCGCGGCGCACGTCCGAACGCTTCACGACGTCCTGGAGTCGCACCTGCCGCCGGAGGCCGCCGACGCCGCGCGCCCCTTCGTGGCGGCGGCCGTGAAGGCGGCCTCCGCGCCCAGCCACTGCGCGGAGCCGGGGCTGCTGGAGAGCTCGTCGCGCGACGCGACGCTCGCGCGTCTCTACCTGCTGCACCTGCTCCAACGCGAAGCCGGCGAAGCGCTGTCCTTGGCGATGGATGCACGTCGCGGCGGCATGACGCTCGCCGAGTGCTATGAACGCGTGCTGGCCCCCGCGCTTGCCGAGGTCGGCCGCATGTGGCAGGTGCAGGAAGCCTCGATCGCCGACGAGCACTACTGCACGGCATCGACCCGCTCGATCGTCACGCAGTTGCGTGCGGCCGCTCCCGTCCCGCCCGCCGACGGCCGCCGCGCGATCTGCTGCTCGGTGGCCGGCGACCTGCACGACACCGGCTCCCGGATGGCGGCCGACCTGCTGGAGCTCGATGGATGGACCGTCGAGTTCCTGGGTGCCAACGTCCCCGCCGCCGAGGTGGTGCTGCAGGTGGAAGATGCCGCCAGCGAGCCCGGTCGCGGCTTCGATCTGGTGCTGGCGGGGGCCAGCACCACGCTGTGCCTGCGGGCCGCCATCGACTTGGTTGGTGCTATGGCGGCGTCCTCGGTGGCGCGCTCGGTGCCCGTGCTGCTCGGTGGTGCGCCGTTCGCCGCGCACCCCAGGCTCTGGCGTTCGATCGGGGCCGCAGCAGGCGCCGCCACGCTCAGCGACGCGGTGGTCGAGGCCGCGCGGCTGGTGCCGGCACCGAACGGCCAGCGAGCGAAGTGACCGGCGGCGCGTCCGCCTTGGACACCGTGAACTCCACCCCGGGCAGCCCTCGCGCCAAGCGTTCGGCGAGCGTCGGCATGTACCCACGCTCGGTCCAGGTGTGGCCAGGAAGGATCATGGACACCCCGGCCGCGCGCGCCGCCAGGTGATCGTGGTGGCGCGCCTCGCCGGTGACCAAGAGCGTCGCCCCGCGCGCGATTGCATCCGGAAGGAATGATGCTCCGGCACCGGGGCACAGCGCGATCCGCCGATGGCGTTCGCCCTCCCCGGCCACGCTCACGACGTCGATGCGCGACGCCCCGAGGTGGCGCCGGAGCCGAGCGCCGAGTTCGCGCAGGGTGGCCGGGCGGGCGAGTTCCACCAGTCGGCCTGCGCCCTCATCGAGCGAGGGACGGCTGGCCAGCGCGTGCACCTCGAACGCTGGTTCTTCATAGGGATGCACCGCGCGGAGCGCCGCGATGGTCCAGGGCAGCCGCTCCGCGCTGACCACGGTCTCGATGCGCTCCTCGGCGACCTCCTCGTGCCGGCCGGGCCGGCCGACCGCAGGGGCGCTCCCCGTGGCGCCGCGGAACGTGCCAGTCACCGGGTGACGCGTCGAACATCGGTCATACGCACCGATGCGCCCCGCGCCGGCGGCTTCCCACGCATCGAGGATGGACGCCACTGCCGAGGCGGGCGCGAAGGTCACCAGCTTGAACCGCTCGCCGTCCGGCAGGCGCGAAGCGGGCCGGAGCGGCTCGAGCAGGCTGGCCATCGCCAAGGGCTGCGCACCGCCTGCAACGCCCTCGGCGAGCCAGTCGGTCACCCCGCCCTGCACGGCGTCGAGTGCCGTATGCGGGGAGAGCAAGGCGATCCCGGACTGCGCCGCATCGAGGAGCGCCCGCTCCTGGGGGCGGTCCGCGGTCATCCGCTTCAGGGGCTCAAAGATGGGCGGGTGATAGGCCACCACCGCATCGACCCGCAGCGCCAGCGCCTCCTCCATGACGGCCGGAGTCCAGTCGACCGCCACGAGCACGCGCCCGCATGGTGCCGAGCGGTCACCGAGCAGGAGCCCGACGTTGTCCCACGCCTCGGCCAACCGGGCGGGGGCGACGGCTTCCATGGCCGCAGCCAGCGCCCCGACGGTGGAGGGCTTGCCTCGACCGCCATCCCGAGGTCGACGGGCGGCGCCTCGACGGGGCGCCCCCGATCCGGGTCCGGAGGATGAAGCGCGGCGTCTTGGGTCTCGCGGAGCGGGCTGGCGGGCCATGGCATGCAAGAGTAGCGTTCATCCGTCCGGAAACCTCTTGACTGGCGCGGCCCTGGACCGCACCCTGTCCTGAAGTCTGGCTGTCTCCCTCCCCCCCATGGAAGGATCCGCGCGTTGACCACCCACGCCGCCCGCGACGCGTCCGAACCCCGAAGCACCTCCAGCACCGCCCACGCCGGGGCGACCTCCGTCCGCAAGCACTTCGTGCTTGACACGAACGTGCTGCTGCACAACCCCCAGTCGATCTTCAAGTTCGAGGAGCACGAGGTTGTCATCCCGCTCACCGTCATCGAGGAGCTGGACAAGTTCAAGAAGAACAACGACGAGACCGGGCGCAACGCGCGCCAGGTGGTGCGCTCCCTCGACAAGCTCCGCGGCTTCGGGCACCTCTTCGAGGGCGTGGTGTGGAACGAGCAAGGTGGATCCATCCGGGTGGCGCGCTCCGAGCGCGTGGCCGGTGAGCCGTCCCTCGAACTGGACAAGAACGACAACCTGATCCTCGGCGTCGCCGCCGCGCTCAACGCCCGCGGACTGCGGACGATCTTCATCACGAAGGACATCAACGCGCGCGTCAAGTGCGATGCCCTGGGCATCGCGTCGGAGGACTTCGAGGCCGACCGCGTCGACGCCGACTGGCTGCACTCGGGCTACTGCACCATGCCTGTGCCCAACGAGCTGATCGATGCGCTCTACCAAGACAGGCAGCTCCCGCGCACCGCGCTCGCCGGCATCGCGGGCCGCACGCCCGACGGGTCGGCCGTCGACTGCGATGCCCTGGTCCCGAATCAGTTCGTGATCCTGGCCGACGCCGATGACCCGAGCCACACGGGACTCGCGCGGGTCTTGGGAAACACCGGCTTCCTGATCCCGGTGACCGGCCCGCGCAAGCCCGTCTACGGCGTGATGGCGCGCAACGTCCAGCAGACGATGGCCTTGGACCTGCTGCTCGACGACGACGTCAAGCTGATCACGCTGATCGGCCCCGCGGGCACCGGCAAGACGCTGCTGGCGATCGCCGCGGGCATGCAGAAGGTGCTCAAGGAGGAACGGCTGGACAAGTTGCTGGTGGCCCGGCCGATCATGCCGCTCGGGCGCGACATCGGCTACCTGCCCGGCGACAAGGACGAGAAGCTCTCCATGTGGATGCAGCCGATCTTCGACAACGTCAGCTACCTGCTGTCGACGCGGTCCGGCGGAACCGGCGAGGCGGAGAGCAAGAGCGCAGAGCAGCGGATGGACCAGCTGATGGCCACGGGGAAGCTGGTGATGGAACCGCTGACCTACATCCGCGGCCGCTCCATCCCCCACCAGTTCATGATCGTCGACGAGGCGCAGAACCTGAGCCCGCACGAGGTGAAGACCATCGTCAGCCGCGTGGGCGATGGCACCAAGATCGTGATGTGCGGCGACATTGGGCAGATCGATAACCCATACCTCGACGCGGCGTCCAACGGGCTCGCCCATGCCATCGAGCGCATGAAGGGCCAGGGGATCGCCGGCCACGTCACGCTGGCCAAGACCGAGCGCAGCGAACTGGCCAGCCTGGCCGCCGAGGTGCTGTAGGAGCCGACGCCGCACGGGCCCAGGGGTGCTCCGCCCCCTGCCCCGAGCCATGATGGACCGCGAGCATGGCGGGGATACACTTCCCCGCCATGCTCGACCTCCGCTCGTCCAACCCGGTCCTCGCCGACTCGCAGCTCGATTCCGCCGCGCACTCCCGCGCGATCGCCCAGGTGGCCACGATCTCCGGGGTCGCCCAGAAGACGGGCTTCGCCGTGAGCCTGGCCGTGGTCGGTGGCCTCGGCGGCGCGGCACTCGTGCGCGCCGTGGGCCCGGGGGCGGCCATGGGCATCTGGATCGCGGCGCTGGTGGCCAGCCTGGTGTGCTTCTTTGCCCTGTGGCGCCGCCCCGAGCGCGCCGTGTGGGCGGCCCCGCTCTACAGCGTGCTGCAGGGCGCGATGCTTGGAGCGTTCGCGCTGATGCTCGACGGCGTGCTCGCGGCCAAGGGGATTGAGGCGCTCGGCGGGCTCGGCCTGCAGGCGTTCGTGATCACGCTGGCCGTGACGGTGGCGATGCTCATCGTCTACCGGGCGGGCCTCATCCGCCCGGGCAAGACCTTCGTCGCCGTCCTGAGCACCCTGACCATCGGGATCGGCTTGGCGTACCTCGCGCAGTTCGTGTTGGGCTTCTTCGGGATCTCCATCCCGGGCCTCGGGCTGCAGAGCGCCTTCGAAGGCGGTCGCGGCGCCATGATCGGCCTGGGCATCAACGCGGTGATCCTGCTGGTCGCCTCGATGTGGCTGGTGGTCGACTTCCAGCAGATCGAGCAGGCCGTGGCCTCGCGCGTCGGCAAGGAGTACGAGTGGTACTTCGCCTACGGGCTAATGGTCACGCTGGTCTGGATCTACCTGGAAGCGCTGAAGCTTGCGTTCCGCGCGGCCATGTTGGCCGGCGACCGCAAGTGACCGCGGCCTGATCGGCGCGGTCGGCGCCCATGGACATCAGTCGTTCCACGCGAGCATCGCCGCGCCCAGCACGCCGGCTTCCTCGCGGAGCTTCGTCATGCGCACCGCGATCCGCGGGGCGATCGCCTGCGGAAACACCCGCGCGCGCGCCGCAGCCTCGACGCGCTCGACCCACGGCTTGCCGATCGCCTCGGTCAGGCCGCCGCCCAGCACCACGGTGCGCATGGACATCATGGTCACCCAGTTGGCCACGGTGGATCCCAGCAGATCGGCCGCCGCGTGCACCACGTCGCAGACGAGCGGATCGCCCGCCTCGTAGCACTCGGCGATCGCGCCGCTGCCCAGGGGCCCGGACTTGCCGTCCTCGACGTGGCGCGCCATCGCGCGATGGAAGATCGAGTCGGGGTGCAGTCCCGCAAGCGCCGTCAGCGAACGGACTACACCGGTCCTGCTGCAGAAGTCCTCGACCGTGCGGCTGCCGGCCATGCCGTTGGCGAACGCGACCACGTGCCCGATCTCGCCGGCCGTGAACAGATCGCCGCGCCAGATCGACCGATTGAGCACGATGCCCGCACCGACCCCGGTGCCGACCCACACGGCAAGGAGCGAGTCGCAGCCCGCGCCGGCCCCCACCGTGGCCTCGCCCCAGGCCGCGACGTTGGCATCGTTGTCCACCGCCACGCGCACGCCCAGCCGCTTGCGCAGCAGCTCGCCGAGCGGCACGTTCCGCCAGCCCAGGTTCCCGGCGGCAATCACCACGCCGCG
>JBJOIF010000078.1:0-5029 GCA_046047335.1 Planctomycetota bacterium
GTCACTGGCGGCTCGGCCGGCCTGTCGTACATCTTGTTCCTGCACCTGCTGCCGAGCGCGTTCCTTCCTTGGACGCCGCGCGAGAGCCTTCGGCCCGTCTATCCACTGCTCTCGATGTACATCCTGGAGCTGGCGGTCCTCGGCACGCTGGGCGTGACCCAGGCGACGCAGGTGGCGGGGTTCCTGGTGGCGGCGCCGGCCATGCTGGTGCCTGGCCTCCTGCTCTGCTGGTGGCGCCTCCGCACCCACCGACGACGCTTCGATCGGCAGATGGTGGCGAAGGGATTCTTCGCCATGCGGCGCGAGCTCTCCCAGGCACGCGCCGTGCAGATGGCGCTCTTCCCGCAGCCGATCCGCACGGAGACGATCGAGTTCGACTACGCATACACGCCGGCCAACGAGGTGGGCGGCGACTTCATCCATGCGAGCGTCGATGGCAAGGGACGCCTCGACGTGGTGTTGATGGACGTGACCGGCCATGGCCTGGCGAGCGCGCTGACCGTCTCGCGCCTGTCCGGCGAGATCGACCGACTGCTTGCGGAGGACCCCGACATCTCGCCCGGCGCGGTGCTGCGCGCGCTGAACCGGTACGTGGCGCTGACTTTGGCGAAGCACAGCGTGTACCTGACGGCCATCGCGGTGCAACTCGACCCGGAGACCGGTGCCGTGCGATACGTCAACGCCGGGCATCCGCCCGCGTGGGTGCGTCGCGGCGACGGGACGGTCGAACGCTTCGACTCCACGACGTTCCTGCTGGGTGCGGTGCCCGATGCCGACTTCGACGCCGACGAGCGCGAGTTCACCCTGGCTCCCGCGGACGTGCTGGTGCTGGTCACGGACGGCGTCCACGAGGCCGCCGACCGACTCAGCCGCCAGTTCGGGCTGGATCGCATCCGCGAGACGCTCGAGCGGGCACCCAACGGCGATCGCCTCGCCTCGCACCTCACGCAGGTGATCGCCCAGTGGAGTGGACGCGTCGGCGACGACGACGTGCTGGTGGCGGCGCTGCGCGCACCCCGCGCGGTAGCTGCTCTCCCCGGCGCCGGAAACCTGGCGATGGACATCGACGCCATGGCGGGGTTCGGCGCAACGCCGGTGAGCGCCGCCACGCCATCGGAAGCGGTCGCCACCGCCGGACCCACCGGATGACCGGGTGGGACCGCTGGCTCGACCGCGCCGCGCGCATCGCCTGGCGCGGCCACGGCGGCGCCGAGCCGAATCCGATGGTCGGGTGCGTGATCCTCGATCGCGACGGCCAGCCCGTCGCCGAGGGACATCATCGTCGGTGCGGTGGCCCGCACGCCGAGGTCGAGGCCCTGCGGCACGCCGGCGAACGTGCCCGAGGCGGCACGGCCATCGTGACGCTCGAACCCTGTAACCACCATGGACGCACGGGGCCATGCAGCCAAGCCCTGCTGCGCGCGGGGATCGCGCGCGTGGTGTTCGCCTGCCCGGATCCCAATCCGGCGGCCGCCGGGGGCGCCAAGACGCTGCGCGACGCGGGCGTGGAGGTCGTCCAGGTGGATCATCGCGGCGCCCGGGCCGTCACCGAGCCGTTCGTCGCCCGGCGCGCGACCGGACGACCCTGGGTGATCGCCAAGTGGGCCGAGTCGGCGGATGGCCGCATGGTGACTCCGCCGGGGCAGACCAAGTGGATCAGCGGCGAGCGGAGCCGGGCCATGGTGCATCGCGAACGCGGTCGCGTGGATGCGGTGCTGACGGGGATGGGAACCGTCCTCGCCGACGACCCACTCCTCACCGTGCGGGGCACCACCCCCCGGCGCACGCCCATGCGCGTCGTGTGGGATCCCCGGCTCGGGATGCCGACCGGATCCGCCCTCGTCCGCACGGCCCGCGACGTGCCGCTGCTGGTGGCATGCACGCCCTCGGCGTGGGCGGCGCACACGCCGCGCGCCGAGGAGCTCCGGGCGCTCGGGGCGCGCGTCGAGCCGCACGCCGATCCGGGCGAACTCCTGCAGTCGCTCGGGGCGCGCGGCGCATCCACCGTGCTCGTTGAAGCTGGCCCGGCGCTCACCGGGCAACTCCTGCGGGAAGGGCTGGTGGACATCGCCTGGGTGTTCACCGCCCCGCATCACCTCGGCCCCGGCGGAACCCGCGAGCAGGCACCCGTCGATGCCTGCGCGCGTGCCGCGTGGCCGGTCGAATGGAGCGGACTGCGCGGGCGCGACCGCGTGACGATCTACCGCGTGCCCAGGTAGGCACGGGGGTCCGTGGCCACGTCGAAGCCCGCGGGGTGGACCCGCAGGACGCCGTCGTCGCCGTCGAGCGCCCACTGCCCGGCCTCTTCGCGAGCGACGCGGATCCGCGCAAGCACGGCATCGCCCGCTCCGAACAACGTGAACTCCCCGCGCACCAGCGCCTCGGGCGCGCGCTGGAACGCAATCGCCGGCGCGCGCGCCTCGCAGAGCTGGGCCAGCAACCGACGGACGCGATCCCGATCGGCGGGCACCGGCGACCCACCATCGACCGAGGCGCTCCAACGGTCGAGCGTGCGCTCAAGGACCAGAGCCGGAGCATCGCCGGGCGCGCCACCGGCCGCCCGCAGCTCGATCCGACGAACGTCCGCGGGCACCGCGGCAGCCCCACGCGGATCCACGAAGAACGCGGGCGGCGGAAGCAGTGCCGCAATCGCCTTTGGCCCGAGCTGCACCACGGTGGGACGACCGTCGACGCGCCCGAAACGCTCCGGCGCTCCCGCGGCGACCGGCGAACCCACGTCCACCGTGCCGAGCGGCGCCCCGTCGGCGGCGACGAGCGACACGCCCCGCTCCGCCGGCGCAAGGCCGAACGCCTCGGGAAGGTCGGCGCGGTCCGCGACGATCGCATCGGCTTCGGCGCGGAGGATCGCATCGAGGTACCCGCGGACCGCGTCGGGATCGGCACGCGTCGCGAACGGCGAGCGGATGCGCCATGCGCCACCCTCGCGCTCGACCACGAGACGCTGCGCGTCGGTCGCTCCGTACCGGACCTCGATCCGCGCCACGTCGGCACCCGACGCGGGCTCGTGCAACCGCATCGATCGCCATTGCCGGGGATCGTCGTCGACCACCATCGCATGGAGCGACGCATCAACGCTGGCGGCGCGCGGCGCACCCGCCACCCGCGCCCAGGCGCGGCCCGCCACGGTGCGACGCCCGAGCTCGACGATGCGCTCTCCACCGGGCCATGACACCGTGATCCGCGCCTGCGGCGGATCGATGCCCAGGGCCGCGCGGGCCTCGGGATCGATCGCCGAGGGATCGACCTCGCGGGTCACGGCCAGCGCCGCGAACGCGTCGATCACGCCGCGAAGGGCGGCGGCATCGGCCGGGTGCGGGAACGGTTCCGACTGCGACCACCCGGCATCGGTGCGCCGATACTCCACGGCTGGTGCCGCGCCGCGCTCGACGCGCACGCGGTTCACCCGGTCGAGGGGCACCTCGTCCGCCGCGAAGAGCGATCGGCGCTCCATGGCGCCCGCATCCGGCGCGCCAGGCACGCGCACCGCCAGCCACGCGGTCACGGCCATCGCGCACAGCACCGCCAGGATCGCCAGTGCTCGACCGCTCACGTTCGCATCCTCCGGCGGACCACCACCATCGCCCCAAGGGCGGCCACCGCGGCGGGCACGCCGATGGCCTCGATCGCGCCCACCCCGATCACCGTGGTCGCAGTCAACCGCGGCAGGCGCGCCACCTCACGCCCCGCGCCGCTTCCGGCGACCAGGTCGTCCCGCCCCGCGAGCCACATCACGGCACTCACCAGGAGGTCACGGTTGCCGGGATGGCGAAGCGCCACGCGCCCGCCCCCCAGCGGGTCGGCGGCATCCGCCACGGCGGTTGTCAGCCACGTCGGCGAACCGACGAGCACCGCCCGCGGCCCGGCCGGACGCTCGACGCAGGCCACCACGGGAACGGGCGACGGCAAGCGCTTCTCCTCCGGAGCCGACGCACGTGCCCGGACATCGCGGCGCCAGTCGCTCTCGATCCATCGCTCGGGCGCAGGGTCGATCGACAGCACCGCCTGCGGCGCGAACGCACCGGATGGTTCGCCCAGCAACTGCAGCGGCACCGGGCGCTCAAGCGCCACGCGCTGGCCGTCGATCGCGCGCCCGAGCACCGACCCTGGATCGCCGTCGAGCACCACCTGCGTCGCCTGGACCTGCGACTTCCCTGGCCCCACGGGCACCAGCTCCAGGATGGTGCGGCCCGTCTCGGCCACCATCCCCCGGCCCGCGAGCATCGTGCCCCACGGGTCGGCCTGACCAAGGAGCGGAAGCAGGCTTGGGCCAACCGTCAGGAGGATCGGCTCGCCCTGTACCGCGAGTCGCTGTGCGGCGGAGAGAAGGTCGCGTTCGCGTCGCGACTCCGTGGACGCGTCACGATCCACGGGCGCCAGCACGATCCACACCACGGGCTGCCCCGGGGCGGCCGGTTGGGGCCCTTCGCCGGGAACCCACTCCCGCACTTCGATGCGTGAGGTGCGCAGCGCGTCGGCCGCGGCCGAGAGGTCGGCCCGGTCCGCCGAGGGACGAAGGATCCCGGGCGGACCGGAATGCATCACCACGGCCACCGGGAGTGCCCCACCGGAGATCCCGCGGATGGCCGAAACGATCGCCTGCTCGCCGCGGAAGCGTCGGTCGAGCGCGATGCCGTTTCCCGTCGCGGAACCACTCACGAGCTGCCATGCAGGGACGGTGACGATGCCGGGCGGGCCGATGATCACGGCGCAGTCGCCCGCGGCAAGTGCCGCGCCCACGTCTGCACCCCAGGTCTTCGGCAGGCGGTCGATCTCATCCTGCGCCTTTCGGAGCTCGCGCGAGAGCGCGGCGTATTCCGACGGTGCATCCGACACCCAGGGCGCAAGCACGGCCGGCGCGGTGGGGTCGCCGGCGCGGTCGCCGAGGCAACGGGCCGCGGCCGCCAGTTCGCTCGCCCAGTGACGGAGATTGGCGGCGATGGCCGATGCTGCGCGCGACTCCTCCGGGAACGGCCTTGCATCGCTCGCCGAACGCAGCTGCGCGATCGAG
>JBJOIF010000079.1:0-8579 GCA_046047335.1 Planctomycetota bacterium
CTCGAGCACCTGCCGGAGTCGGCACTGGCCGACGCCATCTTCCAGCTCGGGGAAGACCCGTTTGCCCGTCGGATCGCCCGGGTGATCGTCGAGCGGCGGCGGGGTGGGGGCCTGCGGACCACCGGCGCCCTTGCGGACGCGGTCCGCGCCGCGTACGGCGCGAGGGCCCGGGAGAGCCGGATGCACCCGGCCACGCGGACCTTCATGGCCTTGCGCATCCTGGTCAACGGCGAGCTGGAGGCGCTCCGTGCGCTGCTGGAGGCGGTGGGACGCGGGGCCCGGGCGGTCGCCGCGGGTGAGTCCGGCTGGCTGGCCCCGGCGGCGCGGGTGGCGATCATCTCTTTCCATAGCCTCGAGGATCGCCTGGTGAAGCAGGCGTTCCACGACTGGGAACGGGCTGGCCTGGGCACGCGCGTCACCCGAAAGCCCGTGGAAGCCTCCGACGTGGAACTGCGTGCCAACCCTCGGTCCCGCAGCGCCAAGCTGCGCGTGTTCGCCGCGGGGCCTGACGGTCCGGACGCCTAGGCCACCCACGGCAAGAAAATTCGCGCAGGGGTGCGGGGGACCGCCCGGCAGGTTCAACCGAATCCGCCCGCACGGCCGATGACATGGAGAGCGGGTGCTGCTCCGGCGAGCAGACGCCCGCACAGCATTCCGGCCCGCAGGGCCTTGAGGTGGCGTCATGACGCGCGAGAACAAGTTGGCTTTGGTGGTGGGCTTCGGGCTGATGCTCTTCGTCGGGATCCTGGTCTCCGACCACTTCTCGGCGCAGCGCTTCGACCCGGCGACGGTGGCCCAGGCCACCCCCGGCGAGGCCGTCACCGTCATCCAGCTCGACGAGGTGGGCGAGCAGTCCTTGGCGCCGTCCCTTGAGCCCGCGCCCCTGCCTGGCCCGGTCGAGCTCACCATGAACGGCACCAGCGGCATCCCCGGCGCCCCCACCCCGGAGGAACTCGGCGTGGTGGCCCCGGCCGGCCCGGACGGTGCGGTCGCGCTGACCGTGGAGACCGCCCGCGAGGAAGGCACCCCCGTCCGCTTCTACCGCATCAAGAGCGGCGACACGTTCAGCTCGATCGCCCAGCGCGAGTACGGCGCCCGCTCCCTGGGCACCGCGCTGCACGCCTACAACAGCGCCGTCGCCCCCGATCCGACCCGACTGGCCCTCAACGCCGAGATCCGCCTGCCGCCCATCGAGGTTCTGAAGCCGGGCGCCACCGCCGTGGCCGCCGCGCCTTCCGCGGCAAGCCCGGCCAAGCCCGCCGAGCGGCCCGCCGCCACCTCGTACACGGTCAAGAAGGGCGACACCGCCTACGGCATCGCGCGTCGCTCCGGCGTGAAGGTGGCTGACCTGCTGCGCCAGAACGGCATCAAGGATCCCGCCGCGCTTCGTCCCGGCCAGACCCTGAACATCACGGTCCGCCGCTGACGCGCACCGCCCCATGCGCCTGTTCGCCAAGATCGTGGTGATCGTGCTCGGGCTCGGGGCCATGGGCCTCGGGCTCTTGGCGCTCCGGCAGCAGCGGTACGAGGTGTCCAACCAGATTTCGCAGGCGCACAACCGCATCGTCGAGCAGGATCGTGCCCACTGGCGCATCCGGGCCGACCTGGCGCGGCGGGTGGAGCCTGCGCAGCTGCGCGAGTCCGCGGAGGCCATCGGCCTCGACCTTGAACCGATCCATCGAGCCGCCAGCACCCGGTCCGGCGCAGCCGAGGAGACCGTCGATGTCGACCAGCGCTGAGCACCCGGCGTCCGCGGCAACGAGCGCGTCCCGTCCCGAGGCGCCGCCGCTCTCGATCGGCCGGTTTGCGGCCGTGACCCTCGGCATCGTCGCCGTGGCACTGGGGCTCACCGTGGTGCGGGTGGCCCAGCTCAAGGTCGCCCCGCCGGAGCGTTTGGCCGCGGCTGCCGGTCGTCGTACCGCGGTGCGGGCCGAGTTGGCCCCGCGTGGCGAGATCACCGATCGGCGTGGCCGTCCGCTGGCCATGAGCACGGTGGGGTATCGACTGTTTGTCGATCCGGCTCACCTGTACGAGTCAGGCTGGGAAGAGGCCAAGCGACGCTCGCGCACCGATCCCAACGCCGTGGCCGAATGCGACCCGTTCCGCGATGCGGCGATCGCCCTCGCGCCCGTGCTGCGTTCCACCCCCCAGGATGTCCATCGCCTGCTCCGCGACAACGCCGAGCGCCGGTACGTGGTGCTCGCGCAGGACGTCGATGAGGCGCAGGTGGAGGCGCTGCGGGCGCTCGACATCGACGGCATCGGCATGGAGTCCAAGCTGGTGCGTGCGTACCCAGCCGGCGGCATGGCCAGCCAGCTCGTCGGCAAGGTTGGCTTTGAGCACTCCGGCCAGGCCGGCGCCGAGTTCGCCTTCGACCGCCAACTCAAGCCGGTCGACGGCCGCGTGAAGGCGCTCCGGGATGCCTTTGGCCGCACGCTCTGGATCAACCGCGAGGACTACGTGCCCGGCGACCCTGGCGCCGACGTGCGCCTCTCCATCGACTTGGCCATCCAGGAGATGGTCGAGCGCCACCTGTCGGCCAAGGTCGACGAGGTGAATGCCGGTGGCGGCCGGATGATCGTGATGGACGTCGAGAACGGCGACATCCTGGCCATGGCCGACGTCCTGCGCGAACGGTCGGGCTGGAAGGAGGCGACTCGCGATCCCGCCCGTCGCATCCATCCGTCGCTGGGGCGCAACCGCAACTTCACTGATCCCTACGAGCCCGGCTCGACCTTCAAGAGCTTCGTCTGGGCGCGTGCCACCCAGCTCGGCGCCGCGCGGCCCGAGGAGATCATCCGCCTGCCCAACGGCCCCTACGTGACGCCGTTCGGACGCACGATCCGCGATGTGAAGTACCCCGGCCCGGTCTCCTGGAAGACCGTGCTCGTCAAGAGCCTCAATGGCGGCATGGCCGATGTGGCGTTGCGCATGACCCACGAGCAGATGCAGCAGGCGGTGCGCGATTTCGGTTTCGGTCGAAAGGTGGCGATGGGCGTGCCCGGCGAGAGCGCCGGCATCGTGACGTCACCCGCCAAGTGGTCCAAGTACACGCAGACCTCGGTGGCCATGGGTCACGAGATCGCCGTTACCCCGATCCAGATGGTCCGTGCGTTCAGCGCGTTCGCGCGCCCGGACGGGACGATGGTCGAACCGCGGCTCGCGCTGCCGTCATCGGGTTCCGGCACTTCGGTGGCGGCGCGCTCCCCCTCGTCCGCGCAGGTGATCGCTCCCACCGTGCTGGCGGTGGCCCGCGACGCGATGGCTGGCGTCGTCGAGGAGGGCACGGCACGCAAGGCGCAGAGCGCCAACTACCGGATGTTCGGCAAGACCGGCACTGCGGAACTGGCGGTGCCGGGGCAGAAGGGCTACGACCGCGACCGGTACATCGCCAGCTTCATCGCCGCCGCACCGGTCGACCATCCCCGCGTGGTGGTGCTCTGCATCATCGACGATCCGGACAAGCGCAAGGCCCACTACGGCGGCTCGGTGGCTGGTCCCGTGGTCCGCGACGTGGTCGACGAGGCGCTCCAGTACCTCGGCGTTCCCTACGACCAGGCGCCTCCCGCCAAGGCCGCAAAGGTCGCCGGGCGCTGATCCTCCCGGCGGTGGCGCCCCGAGAAGCGCCCGCCATCGAGCTCAGCCTGCATCCGTCCCCGCGCGGAAGCCGCGCTCCCACAGCGTGACCCAGTCGGTGGGTGCGAGCGTTTCCGGTCGCTGCGCCGGATCAAAGCCCGCAGCGGTCACTTCGGCGCGGCCGAGGATCGAGCCAAGCTGCTTGCGCCGCTGGCCGAACACGCGCTGCACGAAGCTGGCGAATTCTGGCCACGGCTCCGCGGCACGAGGCCCCGGACGCGGGCGCACCGCCACCATCGCGCTGGTGACCTTCGGCGCCGGCCAGAAGCAGCCTGGTCCGAGCACCGCCACCAGTTCCACGTGGGCCAGAAGCGCCATCGACACGCTGATGGGTCCGTACGCCTCGCGCCCGGCGCCAGCCATCAGGCGATCGGCGACCTCGCGCTGGATGGTTACGAACTGCCCGCGGCACTCGGGGTGTCGCTCGAGCAGCGTGGCCATCAGGGGCGTGGCCGCCTGATAGGGCAGGTTCGCGACCAGCGTGAACGTTCGGCCATCCAGCGCCCGGAGCACGTCGGCTCCCACGGCATGCTTGCCGTCGAGGCAATCGGCCTCGACCACCGTGAGCATGCCCGGTCCCCGGCCCATGCGGTGGGCGTTGCGCGCCCGGACGATGGCCGCCATATCACGGTCGATCTCGCAGGCCACCACCTCGCACCCCGCATCCAGCATGGTCTCGGTGAGGGTGCCGGTGCCGGGGCCGACCTCGAGCACCAAGTCGCCCGCACCGACCCCGGACGCCGCCACCAGTCGCCGGAGCTGGTTCTGGTCGTGCAGGAAGTTCTGCCCGAACCGGTGCTTCGGGCGGATGCCGCGGGCGTCCAGCTCGGCGCGGATCTCCGACAGCGTCTGCGGCATGGTCTCGGCGGCGCCTCAGCGCGCCACCGCCTCCGCGCGCGTCTCGCGCAGCACGGTCACCTTGATCTCGCCGGGGAAGGTCATCTCCTTCTCGACCTCGGCGGCGATCTCCTGGGCAATCTTGAACGCGTAGGCGTCGTCGGCCTTCTTGGCATCGACCACCACGCGCACCTCGCGCCCGGCCTGGATGGCGTAAGCCTCGTCGACGAAGCGGTGCCGCCGGGCGATCCCCTCGAGCTGCTGCAGCCGCTTCACGTACATCTCCATGCTCTCGCGGCGCGCACCCGGCCGGGCACCGCTGATGGCATCGGCGGCCATGACGATCGGGGTGTACGGCGTGGTGGAGGGAATGTCGCCGTGGTGCCCGCCGACCGCGTTCAGCACCTCTTCGCTGCGCTCGCCGTGGCGGCGCAGGAACTCCACGCCGATGGCGGGGTGGCCACCCTCCATCTCGTGGTCCATGGCCTTGCCGATGTCGTGGAGGAAGCCGGCGCGGCGCGCGACGTTGCCGTCGAGCCCAAGCTCATCGGCGATCATCTGGCACAGGAACGCCACCTCCACCGAGTGCCGGAGCACGTTCTGCCCGTAGCTGGTGCGGAACGACAGCTTGCCCATCGCCTCCACGACCTTGGGGTGCAGCCCGCGGATGTTGGTTTCCAGAAGTGCCGCCTGCCCGTCCTTCTGGATGCGGTCGTTGATGTCGCGGGTGACCTGCGAGACCAGTTCCTCGATGCGCGTCGGGTGGATGCGGCCATCGGCCACCAGCCGCTGCAGCGTCTCCGCGGCGATCGCCTGCCGGACCTTGTCGAAGCAGCTGACGCTGATCACCCCCGGGGTGTCATCGATGAGGATGTCGGCACCGGTGGCGCGCTCGATGGCGCGGATGTTGCGTCCCTCGCGGCCGATGATGCGCCCCTTCACTTCCTCGCTCGGGATCTTGATCGAGCGCACGGTGCTCTCGCTGACGCTCTCGGCGGCGTAGCGCTGGATCGCGAGCAGGGTGATCTGGCGGGCGCGCTCGCGGGCGCCGTGCTCGGCGTCTTCGACGATGCGCTGGGCGAGCACCGCCGCATCGTGCTCGGAGCGCTGCCGCACCTCGTCGAGGTACAGCACCCGTGCTTCCTCCATGCTCATGCCCGCCACCTTCTGCAGCCGGTCGCGGACCTCCTGGAGCTGGGCGTCGAGGCTGGCGCGGGCTGCGGCCGCGGACTCCTCAGCGCGCCCGAGGCGCTGGTCGCGGTCGTCGAGCTTGCGCTCGCGCTCGTCGATCTGGGCGAGCTTGCGGTCGAGCGTCTCCTCGCGCTTCTCGGCGCGGGCCTGCGCGGCCTTCACCTCGGACAGCGAGGCCTGCAACTCACGGTCGACGGCCTGGCGTCGCTCGGCGGCCGCCTTCTCGGCGGCGAGCTCGACCGTCTTGGCGCGCGCCTCGGCCTGGGCACGGGCGGCCGCCACGACGCGCTCGGCCTCCTGCATGGCTTTGGCCATGGAGCGCGTGGAGAAGCGCTGCACAAGCCACCACATGAGTCCAGCGCCCGCCAGGGGGGCGGCAAGGACGATCACGATGAAGAGCCAGACGTCGATCTGCACGGCGCACCTCCGATATGCGGCGCGCACGCGTGTCGGACCGTCCTCCCGCGCGGCGATGCCGCGCCGGACCATTGAGGTCGAGCGTCGATCATGACCCGGTCGCGCGGAGCGCGGCCGTGGGCGTCTCGGTCAGGCGTCGGGTCTCGGCCGGGAGTTGTCCGGTTCGGGGCGTCGCATGGAACGGAACGAGCGTCGGGGTCGTGAATCGCGGTCGATCTATCGGCCCGTGCCGGCCGTCCCGCGTTGGGACCGGCTGCCGGCCGTGGCCGCCGCGGGGCGCCGGCCAGAATGGCCAAACGCCCCGAGGATGGTCGGAGGGACGGGCCGGTGGGGCCGCGTGCCGCCGTGATGAAGCCGCCCGTGCCGGACGGCGCGGGAAGCGTGAAGGATGCATTGTCGCCGCGTTTGGGCCAGGGGTCAACGGCATCCCGACTCGATTGCTGCCCTGGGCGCCCGGGAGGCGCCGCTGGCCCCCGGTCACGCCGTGCCGGCCAATTTCCGGACCGTGAACATGAAGCTGGCCTGCATCGCCACCAGCATGCGCCAGACCACCAGGCCGCCGAGCGCCGCCGCCCCGACCGCACCCACCGCGAGCGCCGCGCGGTACTCGACCATCCCCGATTCCACGGAGCGCGGCGCGATGTCCTCGGGGGTGACCACGGCCATCATCAGGTTGACCGGGGTGGTGGCGTTGAGGAGCGCCCCCGCCACCGGGATCCCGCTTCCGGCGGCCAGCCCGCACATGCCAAGCACCAGCCCCACGATTCCGGTGGCGAAGACCGCGCCCACTGCGCTACCGATCGTGCCCTTGCTCTTGATCGACCACTGCAGCCCCACCATCACCGCGAAGGCGGTGAACGCCAGCATCACCAGCGGGTACTCGAGCGCGCCCTCCGGGAGCATCGCGGGCACCCGCACCGTGGTGGTCCCGGCCGGCACGTCCAGCGTCACGCCGCCCGGGGCGCCCATCCCACCCGCGAGCACGTAGACCGCGGCCATGCCGAGCGTCGCCGTGGGCACCAGGAGCATCGGGGCGAGGAACTGCACCAGGCCACGCAGCTTGCCCCACAGGTATGGGCCCGGCTGGATCGGCGTCGTCAGGATGATGTCAAGCGAGCCGTCCTCGCGCTCGCGGCTCACGGCGGTGGCGCTCATGTTGAGCGCGGTGAGCACGATGACGACCGTCTCGGCGGTCACCACCGTCAGCAGCGCCAGGCGGAAGCCCGGAAGCGTCAACGCGCCGAGCCGGTGGAGCAGGGGGATGCACGCCCCGCCCACGATGCCCATCAGGACGAACCCCCACCGGCCCACCAACGCCATGACCGTGGTGCCGCGCAGCTGGCTCTCGCGCCAGGCGATCGAGTTGTGCCAGACGCGCATCGCCTGACGGCCCTCGCCCGCGGCCTTCGCCGCGGCCCACCTCCTCCACCACGGCGTGCGCACGGCCCGCACGCCCACCGAGCGCACCGACAGCGCACTGGCCGCCATCAGGACCAGCGACAGCAGCATCGTGATCCACGCGTAGGTGCGCGCGGGGTGGAGCATCCACTGCACCTGCAGCCACCCTTCGGGCGCTACCGCCGGCACGGAGTACGTGGACGGCATCAACAGGCTCTGCAACGCCAGGAACGGGTTCAGGGGAGTCAGAACCGTGGTGGTGCTGCCCACGCTTCCCGGGCCGATCGGCTGCCGGAGGGCCACGTCCGCCGACCATGTGGCGAACAGGTAGAGCACCACCGTGCTGTAGAAGACGAAGACGCTGCGCTTTCCCGCGCTGCGCACGATGCTCAGCGCCACCGCCACGGCGCCCACGAAGAGCGCGGTGCATGCCGACAGCGCGAAGCTCCCCCACACCGCACTCGGCGGCACCCCGCCGAACAATTGCGTCGCCAGCATCAGGGGAAGCGCCGCGGCCAGCAGGCCGAGCACGAAGAACAACCGGCCCATCAGGTTGCCGACCACGATCTGCACGCGGTTGAGCGGCGTGGTCAGCAGGATCTCCCAGGTGCGCGGATTCGACTCCTGCGCGATCGCGCCGGCCATGAAGAGCGGCGTCAGGACGCAGATCAGCGTGATCTGCACGAACGAGAGCCAGGTGAATGCCGTGGCGCCGCGCTGCGCCAGGTCCCGCAGCGACGATGTCTGGCCGATCATCCCGAAGAGCAGCGCCACCATGAGCACCGCCAGGAACCCGCTGCGGATCCAGAGGTGGCGCGCCCGGCGCGATCCATTGGAGACCACGCGCAGGATGATCGGGTTGGTGGGACCGAGATCGGAGACCCAGCGCGCCAGGGACATGGCCAGAAGGCTAACCGCACGCGGCCGTCATCCGGTCACGCGTGGAGTCACGCGTGCGGCCAAACGCGGGGTCTCCCGCAGGTTCCAGGTGCGCCCACGGCGCGCCGATCAGCCCCACGCGCTCAGCAAGATGCCCAGATCGATGCCGTCGACCACGCCGTCGCCGCTCAGGTCACCGGCTCCGGCCGAGCCCCAGCCGC
>JBJOIF010000080.1:0-9934 GCA_046047335.1 Planctomycetota bacterium
GTGCTGGTCCGCATCGAGACGAGCCCCGAGGACCTGCGCGGCATGATCGCGGCGGACGGCATCCTCACCACCCGCGGCGGCGTCTCCAGCCACGCCGCGCTGGTTGCCCGGCAGATGGGCAAGGTATGTGTGGCGGGCGCCGGTGAGATCGCCATCGACTACCACCCGGGCACCATGACCTGCGCCGGCCGCACCCTGCGCGAGGGCGACTTCCTGTCGATCAACGGCACCACCGGCGAGGTGATCGAGGGCCGCATTGACACCGCCGACAGCGAACTGAAGCAGGTGCTCGTCGCGGGCACGATGAAGCCGCGCGACAGCCGCGTCTACCAGGACTTCGAGTTCGTGATGGGCCTCGCCGACCGGTACCGCCGGCTTGGCGTTCGCACCAACGCCGACACGCCCGAACAGGTCCGCCAGGCGGTGGCCTTCGGCGCCGAAGGCATCGGCCTCTGCCGGACCGAGCACATGTTCTTCGAGGGCGACCGCATCGACGCGATGCGCGAGATGATCCTGTCGCGGGATACGGCCGGCCGCGAGCGCGCGCTCGCGAAGCTGCTGCCGTACCAGCGCTCGGACTTCGAGGGCATCTTCCGCGCCCTGGAGGGACGGCCCGCGTGCATCCGCCTGCTTGACCCGCCGCTGCACGAGTTCCTGCCGCACTCCCGCGAGGCGCAGCAGGACCTCGCGCGCAAGATGCGGATCCCCGCCGAGGTCATCGAGCGTCGCGTCGCCGAGTTGCACGAGTTCAACCCGATGCTCGGGTTCCGCGGCTGCCGCCTCGGCGTCGTGTTCCCGGAGATCACCGAGATGCAGGTCCGCGCCATCTTCGAGGCGGCCGCGGCCGTCGAGAAGGAGGGCATCCGCACGCGTCCCGAGGTCATGGTGCCGCTGGTCTCCTTCCGCCGCGAGCTGGACCTCCAGGCCGAGTCGATTCACCGCGTGGCCAAGGAGGTCATGCAGGCGGCGGGCCGGAAGTTCGATTACCAGGTGGGCACGATGATCGAGCTGCCGCGCGCCGCCGTGGCCGCCGGTGAGATCGCCGAGACCGCCCAGTTCTTCAGCTTCGGCACGAACGACCTGACGCAGACGGCGCTCGGTATGAGCCGAGACGACTCGGGCAGCTTCCTGCCGCGGTATCAGGAACTGGAGATCGTCAAGGACAACCCGTTCGCGTCGATCGACGTCGGTGGAGTCGGGGCGCTCGTGGGCATGGCCTGCGAGCGCGGCCGCGCCACTCGCCCGGACATCAAGCTCGGCATCTGCGGCGAGCACGGCGGCGACCCGGCCAGCATTCGCTTCTTCGAGAAGGTGGGTCTCGCGTACGTGAGCTGCTCGCCGTTCCGCGTGCCGGTGGCCCGTCTGGCGGCCGCGAAGGCCGCGGTCGAGCAGGGCACGTCCCCGAAGGGCGGGAAGGCCGGCAAGGGCAAGTCGAAGGCTGGTGCCGCCAAGGGCTCGAAGTCGAAGGCCGGCAAGTCGAAGGGCAAGGCCAAGGTCACGTCCAAGGGCAAGCCCAAGAAGGCCGGGAAGCGGAAGTGATCCGGTCGCTGCGCCGCCGCCGCGCCTGTGCCGGTGCCGTGCTGGCGTCGGCGGCTGGCCTGCTCGCCGCCTGCGCGACGGTCGGGCCGGGCTGGCCCGCGCCGGTGGCCGATCCGTTGCACGAGCCCTTCTCCTACCGCGCTCCCCGCGCGGTGCAGGTTCCCACCATCGGTGCTGGCCTCGAGGCCGGCGCGTGGGCCTCCGCCCCGTGGACCGAGTGGTTCGGTGACATCGAGGGCGACCGTCGCCCCGCGCCGCGACTGCGCACCCGCGCCAAGGTGATGTGGGACGACCGCAATCTCTACATCGCCGCCGAGATGGAGGAGCCGCACGTCTGGTCGTCGCTTCGCACGCGCGACGCGATCGTGTTCCACGACAACGACTTCGAGGCGTTCATCGATCCGGACGGCGATGGGCGCGAGTACTACGAACTCGAGGCCAACGCTGCGGGCACGCTGTTCGACTTGTACCTCCACCGCAGTTACCGCGACGGCGGCCCAGCGATCCACGAGTGGGACGCGCAGGGCATCGTGACCGAGGTGGCGGTGGACGGCACGCCCGACGATCCTCGCGACCAGGACCGTGGATGGATCGTGCAGTGGTCCGTGCCGTGGTCGGCGTTCCGACCTCCGGTCGACGCCCGGATCGCCTCGCTTCCGGAAGGGCAACGGGGCTTCGGCGAGTCGTCCCGTGCCGGTCGCGCTCCGCGGACGGGCGAGTCGTGGCGGATGAATTTCTCGCGCGTGCAGTGGAAGCACTTGGTCACGCCGGGCGCCGTCCCATCGGCCCCGCCGGCGTACTCCAAGGTGCCCGGGGTCCGCGAGGACAACTGGACCTGGACCCCGCAGTGGGCCATCGACATGCACTTGCCGCGGTTCTGGGGGACCGTGACCTTCGTGGAGCCCGCGGCGGCTCCTTCGCCTCCTGCACCGAGCCGTTGACATGAGCCAGGCGCGACGCCCGACCGACCGGACCCCCACCACCGTCTCCAGCGAGCGCGTCGTGTTCGAGGACCTGGGGATCGACCGCGATCCCGGCAACGTGTTCCACCAGGCGCTGGGGCGGATGCTCGGCGCCGCCGAGCTGGTGGGTCTGCGGCACCGGCAGCGTTTGATCCTGTCCCAGCCGCGTGCCGAGGTCGCGGTGCACTTCCCGGTGCTGATGGACGACGGCCGCCATCGCCTGTTCCACGGCTGGCGGGTGCAGCACAACTGCGCGCTCGGTCCGTCCAAGGGCGGCCTGCGCTTCCATCCGGGCGTCGATGCGGACTCGATGCGCGCGCTGGCGATGCTGATGACGCTGAAGTGCAGCCTGCTGCGCCTGCCGTTCGGCGGCGCCTACGGCGGCGTCGCGTGCAGCGCGCGCGAACTGACCCGGGACGAACTTGAACGCGTCACCCGCCGCTTCGCGTGGGCGATCAGCGAGCACATCGGGCCGGATCGCGACATCGTCGGGCCGGGCGTCGGCACCGACCAACAGGTGATGGCGTGGTTCGCCGACACGTATGCGCAGGCCGGAGCACCGGAGCACCGCTTCGACGCGCACCGCGTGGCCACCGGAAAGCCGCCCGAGTTCGGCGGGATCGCCGCACGCGCGGGCGCCTCCGGCGCGGGAATGGTGGAGGTCCTCCGGGAGATGCTGCCGGACATGGGCATCGAGCTCGACGGCATGTCCTTCGCGGTGGCCGGATTCGGCAACGTGGGTCGGTCCACCGCCGCGGCGCTGTGCCGTGCGGGTGCACGGCTCGTGGGCGTCCTCGATCGAAGCGGTGCGGTCGTGTCCATGCGCGGATTCGATCCAGAGGACTTGGCCGACCATCTCGACACGCACGATGCGGTCGGTGGATTCCGCCACGCCGAGGAGGTCTCGCAGGACGACTTCTGGAGGCTCGACTGCGACGTGCTGGTGCCGGCGGCGCTCGAGCAGATGGTGGATGCCGACGTGGCGCGCCGCATCGGCGCCCGGGCCGTCGCCGAGATCGGCAGCGCACCCGTGACGCCGGACGCCGACGAAGTGTTCCTGCAGCGGGGCATCGAGGTACTCCCCGGGATCCTCTGCAACGGCGGCGGCGTGGCGGTCAGCTACTTCGAGTGGCTGCAGAACCGCTCCGGCGCATCGTGGACGTCGGCGCAGGTCTCGGAGTCGCTGGCGGAGACGATGGTCGCCGCGGCGCGCCGGGTGAAGCTCGCGCGGCACCGGTACGAGTGCGACCTCCGCACGGCGGCCACCTGTGCGGCCCTCGAGCAGGTCGGCCGCACGTACGAGTTGCGCGGCATCTGGCCGTGAACCGTTGCGCGGGCCGCCCGATGCGGGCCCGGCACGGCTACCGCCCGTGGCGCATGCATGCGGCGATGCGTTCGGCCATCGCGGCGCCCTCGGCGGCGTCGAGTGCCCCGGCGCGCCAGGACAGCCCAAGTCCCCGGCCGTCCGCCATCCGTGGGATCACGTGGAAGTGGACGTGCGGCACCGCCTGGTGCGCGGGCGCGCCGTTGTTCTGCAGCACGTTGTAGTCGGGACAGCCGGTCGCCTCGACGACTGCGGACGCCACGCGCCGGAGCGCGCGGCCGAGCGCTTCGGCCGCCCGAGGGGACAGCTCGTGGAGCCGTTCGCGCTCCTCCTTCGGAACGACCAGCACGTGGCCCGGGGCGAGCGGCGCGATGTCCATGAAGGCGATCACGTCCTCGTCCTCGTGCACGCGGTGGCAGGGGATCTCGCCTTGGATGATGCGCGTGAAGATGCTCGGCATGGCGCTGACCTATACCATCGCCGGGATGCCCGACGCACGACCCGGAGCCCTTCCCGACCTCGCCGCGCTTGCGCCGGATGCGCTGCTTGACGCGCTGCTTCCGGCCCCGGCGCTTCGTGCGCAGGTGGCCGCCGCCCTCGCGGAGGACCTTGGGTCGGCCGGCGACGTGACCAGCGAGGTCATGGTGGACGCCGGTGCCCGCGGGCGCGCCGTGCTCCGTGCGCGCCAGGGGGGCGTGGTATGCGGCGTCCGTGTGGCGATGGAGGTGATCGCCCAGGCCGCGCCCGCGGCCAACGTGTCCGTCCACGTCCGCGACGCCGAGCGCGTCGAGGCGGGGGCCACCATCCTGTCGGTCGAGGGACCGCTGCGGGGGATCCTGGCCGCGGAACGGACCATGCTCAACTTCGTCGGTCGGCTGTCGGGCGTGGCCACGCTGACGGCGGCGTTCGTCGAGGCGGTCGCCGGGACGCGTGCGGCCGTCGTGGACACCCGCAAGACGACGCCCGGGATGCGCATGCTCGAAAAGCATGCGGTGCGCTGCGGGGGCGGCGCGAACCACCGCATCGGGCTCTTCGACGCGATGCTCGTCAAGGACAACCACGTGGCCGGGCTCGAGCCGGCGACGTTCGCGGCCCGCATCGCCGAGGCGGCGACGCAGGCCCGTGGACGTCATCCGATTCGGTTCGTCGAGGTGGAGTGCGATTCGATCGACCAGCTCGCCGCGCTGGCGGCGCTGCCACCGGGCACCGTGGACTGGGCCCTCCTGGACAACATGGACCCCGAGCGGCTGGCCGCCTGCGTGGCGCTGCGCGATCATTCCTGCCCGGCGCTGCGCTTGGAGGCTTCCGGTGGAGTGACGCTGCAGGCGGTGGCGGCGATCGCGCGCACCGGCGTCGACCGGATCTCCGTGGGCGCGCTGACGCACTCTGCGCCGTGCCTCGACGTCGGGCTTGACATCGAGGCGCACGCCGCATGAGCGCGGAGGACTGGCGGCGTGCGCTGTCCGGTGCGTTCGCCGATGCATCGGTGGGCGACCGGTTGCTGCGGCACGCCATGGTCCTGGACGACGTGGCGAGCACGCAGGACATCGCCCGCGATGCCGCGCATGCGGCGGGCACGGTCGTGACGGCGCTTCGGCAGCACGCCGGCCGGGGCAGGCTCGGCAGGTCGTGGCTCGACACCGCCTCGGCCGGGCTGGCCGTGACCGTCGTGCTGCCGGACGTTGCGCCCGAGGAACTGGCGATCCGCGCGGCCGTGGCCGCGGCCGATGCGGTGCGCGCGCACCTGCCGCCCGAGGCCGCATCGACATGCGGCATCAAGTGGCCGAACGACGTGGTCCTCGGTGGCCGCAAGCTCGCGGGCGTGCTGTGCGAACGGTGCGACGGTCGATCGCTGGTGGGGATCGGGATCAACGTGGCGCAGGCGGAGTTCCCGCCGGAGCTCGCTCCCCACGCCACGAGCCTCGCGATGCTGGGCGGAACGCGCGAACGGCTTCCCGTGCTGCTGTCGCTCATCGACGCGGTCGAGGCGGCCTTCCGCCGGGACTGGGACGCCGTGCTCGAGTCTTACCGGTCACTGGACCGGATGACGGGGCGAACGTGCGCGTTCCGGACCCCTTCGGGCCACGTCGAGGGTCGGGTGCGGTGCATCGACCCGGTGCGAGGGATCGAGGTGGAGACCCGCGATGGCGTGCAATTCCTGCCCGCGGCCACCACGTCGGTGGTGCCACCCCCCGGGCCGGGCCGATATGGTGGTGTCGATGTGGACGCGTAATGCCGAGCTGCAGCGGGCCCTTGGGACGGCGGCCTCCCGCGCCGGGGCGGCTGCCCTGGCCGCCGTCGTGCTCGCGGGCGATGCGCTCGGCCAATCGGGTGCGGCCCAGGCTCCCGTGCAGCAGGTGGATTCCGCCGCCGGAGATCGCCATGCCCTCTCGACCTCGCTGCGCGTCATGTCGGTGGACCTCTCGCCGCACAACTTCGAACGCGTCTACCAGGTGCCCGGGCGCGACGACCTCATGATGCGCACCAACGGCGCGCTCTACGCCGTGTTCGAGCAGTCCACGTATGCGCGCGATCCGAAACAGCGCGGTGCGCTTCGCGCAGTCATTCCGGCGGCCACGGTCTTCTACATCGGGCGTCCCGACTTCCGCGTCATCCGCGGCACGGGCATCCGCGACATCGACTTCGTTCCACATCGCAGCGCGCACGCCGCCGATGCGCCCGGCCAGCCGCTCGCGTCCGTGCACGGCGTGACTCGCCTCGAGGCGGAGCCGCTTGATGGCCGCATCGGCTCGGCGCATGGCGGTCGCGTGGACGGCCGGATCGACGGACGCGAGGCCGCCGCCTCGCCCACGCGGGACGGACGAGCCGCCGCGGCCGACGCACCGCGAGGCGGGAGCACCGGTACCGATCACCCCGCAGGGCCGGTCGACCGTACGGTGCCCACGCGTCCCCCCGTGAATGTCGCGCCGGAACCCTCCGCGCCGCCGGCTCCCGTGGTCCCCACCGAGCGGCCAGGCTTCAACGATCGCATCGACGAACTGATGCGGCGCGCCCGCAAGCGCAGCTGATCGATGCGTACGGCCGTGCTTCGATGGATGGCGGCGTGCGTCGTGGCGTTTGCCGGTGCGGGCTCGGCCACGGCGGTTCATCCGATGCCTGCCGCCGGATGCGTCGGCCCCATCGGCACCGTCGACGATGTGCGTCCCCGTGCGTCCGCCGCCGCGTGCGTGCCCGGTGGCGTGGCGGCCATCCCGCTCGAGCGCCTCGGCGACCGCTGGCCCGCGCGCGTGGCGGTCACGGTGGGCGAGTTGCGCACGACCGCGCCCGTGGTGCGCGTGACGCCTGCCGCCGTGCCCGACGGCCGATGGTGGACCAGGAGCGCGGAGCAGGTGGACGTGGTCATGGCCGCCGACCTTGCCCCGGCGGCCGATGGCGCAGCGTCGGTGTTCGCCATGGTCGAGTTGCCGGCGGTGGCCGATGGCGACCTCACGGTGGCCGGCGTTCCCGTGACCGCGCGATGGCTTCCGGCGCCCCAACGCGTGCGTGCCGACGCGCCGCTGCTGTCGATTCCGGCGACCTTCTCCGACGATCGCCCCGATCCGTCGTCGGCGGTCGACTACTGGCGTTGGACGCTGCTTGCCGATCGTCTCGGCGTACGGCTCGGCGAGCCGCGCGGGACCCCGGCGGCGCGGCTCTGGGCTCGCCACGTGGCCAGCCTGTGGGCGGGGGGGCTCGAGCGGGTCCGCGTGACCAGTCGTGGTGCCCATGCGGAGGTCCTCGACGCGCTCACGGGCATCGCTTCCGATCCCGAGGCGCGGCGCGAGGTGGCCGCGTGGATCGCCCGTCCCCGCGAACTACGGACGCTGAACTCGATCCTGATCGACGTCGACCGCTCCGATGCCGACGTGACGCGCGCCGCACTGACCTGGCTGTCCGCCCGCTGGATCGTGACCATGTGGGTGGAGGAGGATGCGGGCGACCGCGTCCGCATCGCCGTCGCGAACCCCACGTCCGGCGAGCGCGTCCTCCGCGCGGAGTGGGTGGGCAGCGACGGCACCGCGCCGCCGTCGGCGATCGTGGTGCCGCCCCGGCGCGTGGTCCACGTCTGGATCGACCGTCCCGCGCTGCGCGTCCGTGCCGACCAGCCGCTCAACGCGTCCCGGGAGCGAACCGAGTCGCTCGAACTTCGCGATGGCACGGTGGTGCAGCGGCTGGCGGTCGGGGCGCGTGAGTACCCGGTTCGCCCGCCCGCGCTCGGCTTCGGCACCTTCCTGCCGCCGCTGACGCTCGCGGATGCGCAGGCCGGTGCGCTGGAACCGATCGACCCGGCCTGGGCCACCACGGCCTGGCTTCGCCGGCGCATGGGCAACTGGGAGGTGCTGGTGGAGGCGATGCGGCCGGCCGGCGCGGCGGAGCCCGGCCGCGACGAGGTGATCATCCGCCTGGGCGACCCGCTCTCGCCCGTGCATGCCGTCAGCGTGACGGGCGCAGGGGAACTTCGCATGAAGGCCGGTGCCGACGATGGCGTGGTCGCGGGATTCTTCGAGTGGCCGGACCGTTGGCGGGCGCGGATCGAGCTCCCCGCACGCTGGATACCCGCAGGCACCGTCGATGCCCATCCATTGCTGATCTCGATGGAGCGCGTGCCCGGTGCTGGCGCACCGCGCCAGACCGCCGGCCTGCCGCGGCCGTCGTGGGCGCCGACCGTGCCGCCGATCATCGTCGACTTGGCGGCCTGGGGCATCGTGCACTGACGGGGTGGCGCGCGACCCGTTCCTATACTTGCACGAATGCAGGTCGATGAGCATCCCGATCCGGAGTCGCCGATCCTCGAGGGCGTGCCGTCGGTGATGCCGGATGCCGTTGCCGAGGCCGAGATCGAGCACGGCATCGCCGCCGGGGCCGCGGAACCCACGATGCCGAAGGTGGTCTCGCTGCTCAACCAGAAGGGCGGGGTGGGCAAGACGACGAGCACGGTCAATCTCGGTGCGGCGTTGGCGAGGCTCGGCCAGCGGGTCCTGCTCATCGATCTCGATCCACAGTCGAACCTGTCGCTGCACTTCGGCGTGGAGGGCGTCCCCGAGCAACGGACGATCCGCGACCTGCTGCTGGATCCCTCATGCGCCCTGGCCGACGTCGTGCAGCATGCACGCCCGGGGCTCGACTTCGTGCCCGCGGTCACCGAGCTGGCGCTGGTCGAGGGAGAGCTCGCTGCGATCGACGGCATGCAGACGGTGCTCCGTGGCAAGCTGCGCGATGCCGCGGGCCGATACGACGTGGTGCTGCTGGACTGTCCGCCGAGCCTCGGCGTCCTCAGCGTCAACGCGCTGACCGCCTCCGACGAGGTGTTCGTGCCGATGCAGGCCCACTACCTGCCGCTGCGCGGGCTGGAGAAGCTGCTGCAGACGGTGCACCTGGTGGCGCAGGGACTCAATCCAGGCATCCGCGTCACCGGCATCCTGCTCTGCATGCACGACGGATCGTCCGGCCACGCGCGGGCCGTGATCGGCGAGATCGAGGCGCAGTTCGCGCAGTTCCGCGGGATGGACGTGCCATGGTCGTCGGCCGCGGTGCTGCATCCGCCGGTGCGGCGGAACATCAAGCTCGCGGAAGCGCCGTCGTTCGGCAAGACCATCTTCGACTACGCGCCCGCCTGCCCGGGAGCGCGCGACTACCGCGAACTCGCCGAGGGGCTGCTCGAACGCTGGGGCATGCCGGTGACCGCGTTCGATGGAGAGGCGCCGAGCGTCCGCTCCACGACGCGAACGCCTCGGGCGTCGGCGGCATCGCGCGGCGAGGCGACGGTGCCCGCGGCCACGAGTCGGCGAAGGCGGAAACCGCGGGCGGAGGCCGCCTCTGTGGCGAAGCCCAAGCCCAAGGCCAAGCCGAAGCCAACGTCGGGGGCCAAGTCCAAGCCCAAGCCAAAGTTGAAGCCGACGCCCAAGCCCACGCCCAAGTCGAAGCCCACGCGGAAGCCCAAGTCGAAGCCCAAGTCGAAGCCCAAGTCGAAGCCGAAGTCGAAGCCGAAAGCAGCCGTCGGCCGGACGTCCGCCGCCGCGCGCGCCTCCGCGCGTCGAACGAAGGCCGCCCGGCCCACCGGGGTCGGACGTTCCACCACGGGGCGTGCGGCGGCCTCGTCGCGATCCGC
>JBJOIF010000081.1:0-6678 GCA_046047335.1 Planctomycetota bacterium
AAAGCTGGAGCCTGGCGAGGATCCCGCGGCGGCCGCCGCGCGTGAACTGGAGGAGGAGACTGGCCACGCCGCCGGTGAGGTTCGGCCGTTGGGGACCTTCTTCACGAGTCCGGGATTCGCCGACGAGCGCATGCACGTCTTCGAGGCACGCGCGCTGCGGCGGGTGCCGCCGCGCCTCGAACACGGCGAGCAGATCGAGGTGGTGGTCCGATCGCCGGAGGAACTCGAGGCGATGATCGCTCGCGGCGAGGTCCTTGACGGCAAGAGCCTCGGCGCCTTCCTGCTGTGGCGCTCGGCGAGGGGACGCGGATGAGCATGAAGTGGGAACGTGCCGATGGCGCACCTCCCAACCCGCTGGCGTGGTCGGTGCCGCTCGGGACCCTGACGGCGGTGCCGCTTCGCCTGCACTTCTCGTTCCTCGTGTACGCGGTGCTTGTGCTGCTGCGGGCGGCGGGCGGAACGGCGACCGGGGCCGCGCTGCACGGTGTGGGTACCGTGGCCATGGCGCTCGGGGCGTTGCTCTTGGTGATCGCGCTGCGCGAGTGGGTGCGGGCGATGGTGGTGCGTGCCTCCGGCGGAAGCGTTGACGAGGTCATGCTCTGGCCGCTGGGATCGGTGCAGGGCATTGAACCGGCGCCGGGTTGGCTCGCGGCGCTTGCCGCGGCGGCGGTCGGGCCGGCGGTGTCGCTGGTCCAGTTGGCGATCGGCGGCGTCGTGCTCGGCGTCTCCACGGGGGACTGGTCGACCGCCGTGCCGGATCCCATGACCGCCGAGTGGCTCGCGACCCCGCACGCGTGGTGGGTTGAGGCGCTCTGGATCCTGCAATGGACGGGCGTGCAGGTGCTGCTGCTCTCGCTCCTGCCGATGGTGCCCCTGGATGGAGGTCGGGCCGCGGAGGCCATCATCATGCGCCGTCGCGGCGCGTTCGAGGCCCCGCGTGCGGCCACCGTCTTCTCGCTCGCCGCCGCGGCTGCGGTGGGCATGGTGGCCGTGGTGCGCGACCTGCCGGTGGTCCTCACCGTGGCCATCGCCTGCGCCGGCTACGCCGTGTTCCTGCTCTGGCGGATGCGGGCCGGCGATGCGGTGGCCCGTGCCGATGCGGACGCTCGCGGCGCATGGCTGGATGGGGACCGCGGCGCCCCATCCGAGCCTGATCCGGAGCGCGAGGAGCGCGAGGCGGCCGCGCGACGCCGCGAGGCACGCGCAGCGGAGGATCGCGAACTCGACCGGATCCTCGCCCGGATTGCTGCCGAGGGCGCGGACGCGCTCAGTCCCGCGGAGCGCGTCTTCCTCGACCGCGTGTCCGCGCGCCGGCGTCGCGAGTCGGGCGGCCCGGGCAACCGATAGTCTGCACTCTTCATCATGGGACTCCACGACCGCACCTACGCCCGTTCCCGACCCGCTCCGGCCTCCGCAGGCCGCCCCGGGGCATGGTCGGTGACCACGTGGATCGCGGTGCTGTGTGCCGCGGTGTTCGTCATCGACGGATTCCTGCCGCGGACCATCGAGCCCGTGCGCAGCGAGCCGATGCGCGGCGTCGACGCGAGCGAGCTGGCCGAGACCGATCCGCGCGAGTTCCGAGTGGTCCTCCCGAACGATGGCCGCATGGTGGCCGAGGGCATCGCGGTGCTCGGTGATCGCCCGGTGGCACGGGTCGAGCTGCGGAGCATGCATCCCCTGATGATGCTCGGCTACTTCTCGACGGCCAAGGCGATCTACGCCTCCGACCCGGTGCTCGGGGTGAGCGGGTTCCAGGTGTGGAGGTTCGTGACGTTCCAGTTCCTGCACGCCAACCTCAACCACATCCTGTTCAACATGATCACCCTGGTGATCTTTGGCGGAATGGTGGAGCGATACCTGGGTGCCAAGCGCTACCTGGCCTTCTACCTGCTGTGCGGCGTGGCCGGCGCGGTGATGTACCTGGCGCTCAATGGACTGGCGCTGGCGGGCCAGTCGATGTTCGGGCCGGACTTCCGCGCCCCGGGACTCCTGTTCAACGATCCGTCGACGCCGCTGGTTGGTGCGTCCGCTGGCGTCTTCGGCGTATTGATGGCGGCGGCGTTCCTGGCACCCAACGCGCAGGTGCTCCTCTTCTTCGTGATCCCGATGCGGCTGCAGACCCTGGCGTACGGACTGCTTGGGTTCGCGCTGCTGGCGGTGGTGTTTGGTTGGGTGAATGCCGGCGGCGAGGCCGCGCACATCGGCGGTGCGTTGGCGGGCTGGTACCTGATCCGCAACCCCGCGCACCTGCACGGGTTCTTCGACTTCATTGGCCAGTACGACCCGACCAGCCGCGTGGCCAGCGCGCGCAAGGCGGTCCGGCGCGGCACCGCGCGCGGCGTGGACGAGGCGGAGGTGAACCGCATCCTCGACAAGATCTCGGCGCAGGGGCTGCATTCGCTCACCGAGGCGGAGAAGCGCGTGCTCCGCGAGGCGAGCCGCCGTTGAGCCAGGGGCCGCTCGCGTTCGAGATCCTGGCGCGTTCGTCGTCCAACCGGGCGCGGTTGGGGCGCGTCACGGTCCCGCACGGGTCCTTCGACACGCCGGCCTTCATGCCGGTCGCGACGGCCGCCGCCATGAAGGGGCTGACCCCGGCCCAGGTGCGTTCCACGGGCAGCCAGATCATCCTGAACAACGCGTACCACCTGCTGCTGCGGCCGGGCGGTGAGCTGCTGGAGCGGATGGGTGGGTCGCATCGATTCATGCGCTGGAACGGCCCGATCCTCACCGACAGCGGCGGGTACCAGGCGTACAGCATGAGCGACACCGCCCGCCTCGACGAGGACGGCGTGACGTTCCGCAGCTTTGTCGACGGGTCGCGTGTGCACTTGGGCCCGGAGTCGAGCATGCAGGTCCAGCACCGCATCGGTGCCGACATCATCATGGCATTCGACGACTGTCCGCCGGCCGTGCAGGCCGCTGCCAGCGCCGACGAACGCCGGTTGGCGCGCTCGCGCCGGGTGGTGGACCATGCGCTGCGGCTGCGCGAGGCCACCGAGCGATCGCTCCGATGGCTCGAGCGCTGCGTGCGCGCCCAAGTCCGGCCGGGTGAGCAGGCGCTGTTCGGGATCGTCCAGGGCGCCACCGACCTCGACCTCCGGCGCCGATCCGTGGAAGGGACCTGCGCCTTCGATCTGCCGGGCTACGCAATCGGCGGCGTGGCGGTGGGGGAGGGCCCGGAGGCGATCCGCGAGGTCGTGGAGTTCACGGCGCCGCTCCTGCCCCCGGATCGGCCGCGGTACCTGATGGGGGTGGGGTACGAGCGTGACATCGTGATGGCCGTGGCCGCCGGCGTCGACATGTTCGACTGCGTGCTCCCCACCCGAAACGGCCGCAACGCCAACGCCTTCACCCGCCAGGGCCCGATTCGGCTCCGCAACGCCATTCATGCGGCCGACCCGGGCCCGATCGATCCATCCTGCGACTGCGAGGCCTGCGCCGGGGGGTTCTCCCGGGCCTACCTCCGGCACCTCTTCCAGGCCGAGGAGATGCTCGGGCCAACCCTGGTGAGTGTCCATAACATCCGCCACTTCCAGCGGCTTATGCTGGACATCCGCACGGCGATCCGTGAAGATGCGTGGTCCTCGCTGGCGGCCGCTTGGCCGTGCATCGGGGGCGTGACCACCCAAGCCGACTCCGACTCCCCATGACCACCACCCTGCACGCCGTGTCCACTCTGCTCGCCCAGGCCGCCGACGGCCCCGCCCGTCCAGGCGCCGCCCCGGTGGCCGCGCCGGCCGCCGCTGGCGCCGAGGGCGCCGCCGCCGCGCCCGCAGGCACCCCGGGCGGAAGCGGGTTCATGATCATGATGATGGTGCTGCTTGGCGCCATGATCCTGTTCTCCGTCATGAGCGGCCGTCGCGAGAAGAAGAAGCGCGCGGACCTCCTCGGCTCCATCAAGAAGCACGACAAGGTCCTCACCATCGGCGGGGTCGTGGGCACCGTGGTGGAGATGAAGGACGATGCGGTGGTGCTGAAGGTGGACGAGACCTCCAACACCCGGATCACCTTCAGCAAGTCCGCCATCTCCCAGGTGATCGCACAGGAGTCCGCGGCCTGACCGGCACGCGCGTCCCCCGTCCCCAGATTCCGGCCAGACCGAGCACGCCATCCGATGCAACTCCTCTTCTACACGCTGATCCTGCCGCTCCTGCTTGCGCTGTACGCGTTGGCCTTCCGCGCCTCGCTTCCGGCGACTCGCCGCACCGCGGTGGATGTGGCGGTGATCCTGGCGACGTGCGTGGTGATGGCGTGGGCGATCGTCCCGCCGGCACAGAAGGTGAAGCTCGGTCGCGACCTCCGCGGCGGCGTCAGCCTCGTGTACGCGGTGAACATGCCCGAGGGGGCCGACGGTGCGACCAAGGACGAGATCCTCAAGCAGACCATCAAGACGCTGAAGAACCGCGTCAACCCGCAGGGCGTGCTCGACCTCACGATGACCCCGCAGGGCGAGGACCGGATCGAGGTGGTGATGCCGCTCCCCGGCAAGGAGGTCCGCGAGGCCGCCGACGCCTACCGCCGGTCGCTCGATGCGTTGCTGGCCAAGGCGCGGCTCACGCCGCGTGAGCTGGATGCCGCCCTGGCCGCCGGCACCGCGACCGAACTTGCCCGTGGCGACGCCGCCCGGGCCGCACGCCTGGCCGAGTTGCAGGCGGCGTGGTCCGCGGCGCGCGAGGCCCGTGCCACGTTTGACGGCGCGCGCTCGATGAACCTGCAGGGCGAAGAACTCGACCGGCTCGCGGACCAGGCCGCGGCCGCCGAGGTGGCGTACGAGGCCGTGCGCGCCACGGTGCAGACTGGTGCGTTGACCGCCACTCGCTTCGCGCGCGTCATGGCGCTGTCGCCCGCGCCGCGCAAGGGCACGGATTCCGAGCGTGACGCCGGGCTCGCGGGCTTGCGTGCCGAGTTCCCCGCGGCCGTCGCGGAGATCGATGCGGCCGTGGCCGCGTTCGACGCCTACGCCGCGGTCCGCACGGTGCTCGACGATCCCGAGGATCTCAAGCGCCTCCTCAAGGGGGCGGGCGTCCTCGACTTCCGGATCGCGGTGACGCCGCAGAACTCCCTCGGGGTGAACATCGACGAACTTCGCGCTCAGCTGGCCGAGGGCGGGGCGCTTGCGGCGGAGAGCCCGGTGGCGCGCTGGTTCCGCCTCGAGTCGCTCGGCGAGTGGTACTCCAGCCCAGCGGAACTGGCGGCGCTGACCGCGGATCCGGCGGCGTACTTCGCCACCATGCGCGGCCTGGTGGCGGGGACCGGCCCGGACAAGCAGATCCACCTGCTCCTCTGGACGACTCCCGACCGCAGCATGACGCACGAGCCCGGGCAGCCGGACTGGTCGATCAAGCAGGTCTTCCGCTCCAACGACGAACTCGGCCGGCCAGCGGTCAGTTTCATGCTCGACGACCTGGGCGGCGCGGAGATGGGCCGGATGACCGGCGGCAACGTGGGCCAGCAGATGGCCATCGTCCTCGACAACCAGGTCTATTCGGCCGCCACGCTCAACAGCAAGATCAGCGGCAGCGGCCAGATCTCGGGCAACTTCGACGACAAGAAGCTCGACTACCTCGTCCGCGTGCTCGCCTCCGGCTCCCTCGGCGCCCGGCTGTCCCCGGAGCCCGTCTCCGTCAGCGTCTTGGGTCCGGCGATGGGCAAGGACAACCTCGAGCGCGGCCTGCAGAGCGTGCTGATCTCGGTGATCGTCACCTTCGCCGTGATGGTGTGCTACTACTTCGTGCCGGGGATGATCGCCAATCTGTCACTGGCCGCCAACGCGCTGGCGATCTTCTTCTGCATGGTGCTGGTGGACGCGAACTTCACGCTGCCGGGCCTCGCCGGCATCGCCCTCACCATCGCCATCGCGGTCGACTCCAACGTGCTGATCTACGAGCGTCTGCGCGAGGAGCTCGCCGACAAGGGCGAGCGGCTCAAGGATGCCATCGAGACCGCCATGGGACGCGCCGCGAGCGCAATCATCGACGGCAACATCACCAACCTGATCGTCGTGGTGGTGCTCTACTGGTTTGCCGGAGCCGAGGTGAAGGGCTTCGCGCTGGTGATGGGCATCGGCGTGTTCACCACGCTGGCCGCCGGCCTGATCGTGACGCACGTGCTCCTGCGGGCGTACCAGCAGGGCACGGGTGCCGAGCGCCTGTCGATGCTGCCGATCGCGGTGCCGGCGATCTCCCGGGCCCTGCGCCCCTCGATCGACTGGATCCGGTACAAGCACGTGTTCTGGGCGATGGCGCTGGTGGCGGCGGGCGTTTGCGTGGCGGCCACCGTCTCGCGCGGCGAGGACATCTTCGAGACGGAGTTCCGCGGGGGAACTTCGATGACCATGTCGACGCGCATGGCGGCTCCCGGCGAGCCGGAGCTCAACGGCCGTCTGCTCATGTCGCGCCCGAAGGTCGAGGAGCGGCTCCGGGAGGTCGGCGCGGCGAACGCCGCTGACCCGGTGCTCGCGGAGCTGCGTGGCGCCACCGTGCTGACGGTGGGTGAATCGACGGCCACCAGCGAGTCGACCTCGTTCCAGATCAAGGTGCCGAACCCGGTCGCCATCGGCGATGAGGCGCAGGTCGCCGAGAAGCTCGTGGCCGCGGTCGTCGAGGCGTTCGAGGAGGACATGGACATCCGCCGCCCGGTGGAGTTCGTCGGTGCGGGCGACCGTTCGTCCGTGGGCCG